>DHCD01000010.1:20944-22407 GCA_002398105.1 Syntrophomonas sp. UBA4911 | reverse complement strand
AAATAGTACTACGGTTTCGCTATTTTTTTGACGCGGAATTCAGGGAATTTATAAGGAAGAACGCGGAAGAAAACTTTAATAAATTCCGCGTATTTCCCCAAAAGCTCCGGGATTTCCGCGTCTTTTTTATAATGAATCTGCGTTTATTTTCTAATTTATCTGCTAATAAGCCAGCAAGGCCTCCCGCAATATCTTGGCCCCCAGTATGGAAGTATTATCTCCCTTTTCATACGGCGGAGAAATCTCAACCAGGTCGAAGCCTACCACCTTAAGCCCAGCCAAGCGATGCAAGGCCTGGAACAACTCCCGGCTTGATATGCCGCCAGCCTCCGGGGTTCCGGTACCCGGTGCAAAAGCCGGGTCCAGAATATCAATATCCAGGCTTAGATAAACCGGGCGGCCGCCTATCCCGCCCATCACTTCATCCACCTCGCTCAGTAAGCTGTCCCGGTAGAGATTGGTCCTGGATGCGGCGAACTTAAGCTCATCCCGGGTAGCGGAGCGGATACCCAGCTGATAAAGGCTCCGGTCCCCGATCTCCTCTACCACATGACGCATAACCGTAGCATGAGACAAAGTCTCACCCAGATAATCGGTCCGCAGGTCGGCATGGGCATCCAGCTGTATCACTGCCAGATCAGGATATTGCCGGTGGTAAGCTCTTATCAAGGGCAGCGATACCAGATGCTCCCCGCCGATAGCGAACACCTTCTTATTACCCTTGACCAGCCCCCGGCTTACCTCCTCAATCCTTCGCAGGCTTTCACCCACATTGCCGCAAGGTATGATTATATCCCCGGCATCGTAAAAGTATATCTCTTCCAGAGATTTATCCTGGTAGATACTGTACTCTTCCACACTTTCCGATACTTCCCGCACCCGGTAAGGGGCCAGTCGGGTGCCGGGGCGAAAACTGGTGGTAGCGTCCATAGGGATGCCTACGATAACTTTGGAGCAATGCTCATAGTCTCTGCTACTGGCCATAAAATGGGCCTTTTCCTCTAACAGTTCTCTAAAATCCCCAGCCATGATTTATTTATCTCCTATGAGGTTTTGGACAAAGGCCGGCAGCTTAAAGGCGGCCCGGTGAATTTCCGGGGTATAGTATTTATATTCCAAATTGGCAGTGCCGACCGGTACTTCCGGATCGTAGCGTTTAGATCCCACTGTAAAGCTCCACAGGCCGCTGGGGTAAGTAGGGATAGCAGCTAAATACAGCTTAACCATAGGAAAGGATTGCTTGATTCCCCCATAGGCCATTTTAATAACATCTTCATTAAAAAAGGGGGATTCACTCTGCACCACTAACATGCCGTCATCTTTCAAGGCCTGGGCCACCCAGGCATAAAAAGCGGGAGAGAACAGCTCCTGGGCCGGCCCTACGGGCTCGGTTGAGTCTACTATGACTACATCAAAGGCAGCGGTATGATCCTTGATGAACTGAATCCCGTCAGCAATGACCA
>DHCD01000010.1:4894-20695 GCA_002398105.1 Syntrophomonas sp. UBA4911 | reverse complement strand
CGTTCATCTATTTCCGCCAGAATACCACACTCAACCGCCGGGTGGCGTACCACCTCTCTTAAGGCGCCGCCGTCCCCTCCTCCGATAATCAGGACTTTCCTGGGTTGGGGGTGAGCATTAAGGGCAATCATGGTTATCATCTCATGATAAACAAATTCGTCCTTCTCAGTGGTCTGCACCATGCCGTCCAGCAGCAGCATGCGGCCGAATTGTTCCGTATTTACAACCGAAAGCTGCTGAAAAGGAGTCTGTTCAACTCGTAAAGTTTCGGTAGCCTTGCAGCTAAATCCTAAAGCAGGGGTTTGATACTCAGTCACCCATAGTTCCAATCCTATTTTCCTCCTTGTCCACCGGCAGATTAATACCACAAAGGTACGGCAGCAAAGGCGCAACCTATTCTTTTGACCGTATGCTCGGTTGCCGCCACTTTAATATCTTCCAATTCCAGGTTCCTGATCTGAAATGCCTCTTGCACCATTTTCCTTACCTGGGCCTCAGCTTGGTCGGCTCCGCACAGGCCTTCATACTCCATAATAACGCCAAAACTATTCCGCTTGATACCAACTGCTACGGCAGCCGAGATAACTTCTCCGGGAACCGTGCTTATAATAGTGCCGTAAGCGATGGGCAGGAGAGACCCGGGGGGTATGACCAGACCAGGTTCATATTCACAACCCGGGGGTAAGATGCTGCTGACTTTAAGAAGATTGGTATTTCCCACCCGGGCGTTCAATAGAGCCCCGTCAAACGCCGTAAGTTCGGTTTCTCCTTCAGCCGAAGCAGCCGTAAGAAAATACTTTTTAGGTAACGGTAACAAAGGATATACACCTCCGGAGATTATTTTCGCAGACAACAGATACATTATATACAAATGATCAGTAAAATAAAACATATTTCCAGCCTGGTTGCCGGAATAATCTTTACTATTGAAAACAAACTATAAACGTATAAAAAATGTTGAAGAAAGGATGATAGCGGGATAAGTGGAGGTAGGGGTAAGAAGGGTTGCGGCAAAATCTACGGGGTATAATTTCACAACCCTTTCCGGCATGATATCAGATTTTCCCGGGTTCCTCCACTTTTTTCACATATTCCAGAAAATTATTGACTGATTTCCGGCGGGATTTTTGCCGGGGATAAATAACATAGAAATTTCTTTTTACCAGGGGGTTACTGATTTTTATACTGCGAATTTTGCGATAAGAATCGGGTTTTTTAACGGCCCAGCGCGAAACTATGGACACTCCCATGCCGGCTTCAATACTGGCCAAAACTGCCTCGGTACTGCCGGCTTCAATATAGACATTCAGATCTTCCCTTTTAATGCCGTGAGCAGTCAGAAGATCTTCTACCGCTTTGCGGGTGCCTGACCCTTTTTCCCGGAATATCCAGCGCTCATTGACCAGACTCTCCAGAGCAACTTCAGATTGACGGGCTAATTTGTGGTTTTCAGGCAATACTGCCACCAGCTCGTCTTCCAGCCATTCAAAGCCTTCTATCTTACGGTTATTTATCCATCCGCCTACGATACCCACATCCAGTTCCCGCTCCGCCAGTCGCGCGAAAATTTTTTCAGTGTCGGCTATATCTATGCTGATGCTTACATTGGGGTATTTTTCCTTAAATCTTTTTATCAGCTGCGGTAAAATATATTCTCCGGGTATGTTGCTGGCTCCCAGGCATAAACTTCCCTTGCGGCTTTCGGAGACTTCTTCCATCGCCTTGTTGGTTTTATCCATGGCCTTGATAATATCCCGGGCGCAATAATACAGGGTCTCTCCCGCCTCCGTAGTCTTAAGCCGCCGCCCGGAGCGCTCCAGCAGCAATACGCCATAGGCATCTTCCAGCGCCTGGATCTGCTTGGTAACCGCTGGCTGGGAAAGTCCGAACTCTTCGGCGGTTTTGGACAGGTTTTGGGTTTCTACCACCTTAACATAGGTCTTAAAAAGATTTAAGTTCATTTTAAGTGCCACCCCTCTTATTTTTACCTGAGGAAACCTTCCAGTATAGTGTCAATAGCCTCCTTTTCCGTCAGTCCCAGTGACATTAATTTGATCAATTGTTCACCGGCTATTTTGCCGATGGCAGCTTCATGGGTGAGAACCGCGTCGGCATCTTCGGCGATAAGTTCGGGGATTGACTGGATTTTAGCCCGGTCCATTATAATGGCATCGCATTCGACATGACCCACGCATTCATTTCTGCCCGCCATAGCGGCTTTGAAAATCTGCGAGGAATCATCACGCCCTACCGACCGGGATATAACCTGTCCACTGGCTCCCCGGCCTTCTATATTTAACCTGATATCTGATTCCGCTTTTTGGATTCCATGGGTCATAAGCCTTTCAATGATTTTCAGATTAGCCTTGTCCCCTATATGTGCGATGGTAGTGCGAATGGTATCATCTACCCCCTTGATCTGCACCATTTCCATTTCCGCCATGGCGCCGGTCTCCAGAATAACATTGGTGGTGGGATTCAAAATCCTTTTGCCTCCCCCGCTGCCTTCACCATAGTGTTTTTCCACGTACTTCAGGCGGGCGCCCTTTTTGACGATGATTTCGTGTATACCATCATGACTGGAATCGTTATGGCTGTCATTATGAATGCCGCAGCCTGCGATAATAGTTATATCAGCACCTTCACCGACGATAAAAGTATTATAGACCTTGTCGTGAAAACCGGCCTGGGTTACTATTACCGGTACATGCACCGTTTCATTGCGGGTACCCGGCTTTATTTCCACCAATAAACCATTATTGGCGGAATTGGGCCCGACGAAGATATTGGCGGAAGACTGACGTACCACTGGTTTACCATCTTTTCTGATGTTTATAGCTCCAGAGGGAATGGCTTTAATATCACTTATAGTATTTAATAACTGCATATCTATTGCTTTAAAGTTCATAGCACACTTCACTCCTGCACTGGTCTTTCATTTTACACTGAATATCATCTTTGATTAAGGGCCATATTTCCTGGGCCGGCCCCTGTAATTTTATGACTCCCTCCTCCAGCACGATGATCTCGTCACAAATAGGCAATACATTCTCATGATGGGTAATAATAATAGCTGTCGAGCGTGGATTATTTTGATATTTTTGGACAATCAGGCCGATAAGCCGTTGAACCGTCCATAAATCAACCCCGGCTTCAGGTTCATCAAACATACTGATGACCCCTTCCCGGGTCAGAACCTGGGCAATTTCTATCCGCTTCATCTCGCCTCCGCTCAGCCCCGGCCCCAGATCGCGCTCCAGATAATCCTCGGGGCAAAGGCCCACATCACGCATTTTCAGTCTTAACTCCAACCCATCAATTCCAGGTCGGGCGATTTTTATTAAATCAGAAACATTTAAACCCTTAAACCGGGGAGGCTGTTGAAAAGCATAAGCAATACCCCGCCGGGCACGCTCAGTAACACTCAGACCGCTTATATCTTCTTCGTCCAGATAAATCTGCCCGCTGCTCTGCTGATAGATTCCCATTATGATTTTAGCCAGAGTAGTTTTGCCCCCGCCGTTAGGACCCGTTATCGCATAGAGTTTGCCGGGTTCAAAATCAATACTGACATCATGTATAATATCCCGGCGCGAACCATTGGCATTATCAACCGTCATGACTAAATTTTTCAATTTAAGCATTTATTGTACCTCCGTTTTTCAGGCTGACAGTTATTCTTGATATTTATTTTAACATAACCAGGAGTTATATACTAATGTCGTTTCGGCAAAAAGAAATAAATTTCATTATTTGTTTTGTCCATCCAGATATTGATAATCATTATCATTATGGACTTAAAAAATTAAACTTTCTTGCGGCATGAAGGACAATAGGCATAAATTTTAAGCTCATGATCAATAATCTGATATCCCCGGTCCTCCAGCTGTTGTTCCAGAGTATTCAGAAAATCATCCTCCATTTCTGTAATCTGACCACATTCCAGACAAATAATATGATGATGCTGATGTATGCCTTCATCTGACAGCTCATAGCGATAACACCCCTCATCAAACCTGGTCTTATAAAGAACTTCAATACTGGCCAGCTTCTCCAAAGTTCGATACACAGTGGCGATGCCGATATTGGGCACCGTTTTGCGGGCTTCGGCCAGCACCTCTTCCGCACTGAGATGCTTTCCCCGGTTATCCATCATAACTTCAAGGATAGCCGAGCGCTGCCCGGTTATACGATAATTGCTGTTTTTTAATTTATCTTTGATTTTATCCATATCTGTCTCCTAAATATGATAATGTTTATCAGATTTAATTTTAGCAGTACCTGTCAAAGAATGCCAGGATAAATCCCGGCATTCTTACAGAACTATTTTCTTAAATCCTTTACTTCAGCATTTTTATTCAAATTCTCCAGATACTCCCCGAAAGCTTTGTCTTTTTTCTGTTGTTCCAAATCAGCTACGACCGAGTTTTTTACTTCTTCGAAGGGATGTACTTTGGTTTCCACTTTGTCGCCCGCTTTGATTAAATGATAGCCATAATCGGTCTTTACCGGTTCCTGGGTAATTTCACCGGGTTGCAGCTTCAAGGCTGCTTCCTTGAAGGTGGCGTCCAAATTGCTTTCCTCATTTATTGTACCCAGGTCCCCGCCCACTTCCTTGCTGGGGCAGGTGGAGGACTGCTGGGCCAGTTCGGCAAAATCGCTTCCCGCTTTTAACTGGGCCAGGATATCAAGGGCTTCCTTTTCCGTTGCCACCAGGATATGCGATACCTGCATCCCAGCCGGTTCGGTATAATAGTCGATATTATCCTGATAATACTTTTGGGCCTCGGCGTCGTCTACCTTGATTTTAGCGGTAACCTTATCCCTGATCTTCCAGTACAGAAGCTGGGTTTTCATTTCCTGGCGAAAATATTTTTCTTCCATGCCGCTGTCTTCAAGAAAGGCTTCAATATCCTGGTCCTTTAAAGCCTCATCCACATCGCTGTCTTTTATCTGGATTTTCTCCTTTTCAGCTTTCTGCTCCAGCAGCTTTTGTAAAATCATTTCTTTGTATGATTGTTCTTCTAATTTGGATATAGTTTCCTTATCTTTGACGGTATCCAGTTTTCCCGTTCCCAAAACCTGTTTTTCATAAGTAAATTTTAACAGCTTCAAGTGCTGGTCAAACTCAGTTTGGGTAATTTTATCACCGTTCACTTCGGCAATAATTTTGGACTGAGCCTGGCTGCCGGACTGGCAACCAGCCGCCAGCAAAGCCAACAGCAGCACTGCCGCCAGGAAATATCGTTTTTTCATTTATTTGCTCCTTCCCTATTACTGGTTGCAATTATAACATAATTCGGCTGCCGCGGCGAAATTGCCAAAAAAGGTCCTATATGAAATGCACCCCAAATGTTGGGTTCAACATTTGGGGTGCATTTCATAAAAGGCTCACTCGTTCTTATAGTTAGTACGAAAATAGACGCAGCTCAAGGAGGTTTATTCAAAAATATTCTTATCAGGGTTTAAAAATCGTATGTAAACTCAGTTAACTGATTATACGATCCCTTGAGCCATCATAGCATCTGCGACTTTGGTAAAACCGGCAATATTGGCCCCGGCTACCAGATTGCCTTCCACTCCATATTCCCTGGCCGCTTCACTGGCCTTGCGGTATATATCGGCCATGATATCCTTTAGTTTAGCGTCAACTTCCTCGAAGCTCCAGGAATACCTCATACTATTCTGGGACATTTCCAGTCCGGAAACTGCTACACCCCCGGCATTGACTGCTTTGGCCGGGCCAAACAGCAACTGGTGGTCTAAAAATACCTCCGCCGCTTCTTCCGTACAGGGCATGTTGGCTGCTTCAGCCACACAGATACAGCCGTTGGCTATAAGTTTACGGGCATCGTCCCGGCAAAGCTCGTTTTGCGTAGCAGTGGGTACGGCAATATCACAGGGAACCTCCCAGGGAGATTTGCCTTCCACCCACTCGAGTCCGAATTTTTCAGCATAAGCCCGGGCCGGACGCCGATAAACGCACCACAAATCCATTAAAAATTCCAGCTTCTCGCCCTTTATTCCTTCAGGGTCGAAAACATAGCCGTTCTCATCACCGATAGTGACCACTTTACCACCAAGCTGGTTGGCCTTTTCGATAAAATAAGTACCGACATTGCCATAGCCGGAAATAGTGATAGTCTTACCTTTAATACTATCTCCCCGGGACTTCAGCATTTCCTCAATAAAATACACGGTCCCATAACCGGTAGCTTCCGGTCGGGCCAAACTTCCGCCCCAACTTCTTCCCTTGCCGGTAAGAACACCTTCAAAATTATTTACTATGCGCTTGTACTGGCCAAAAAGAAAACCTATCTCCCGGCCTCCAACTCCGATATCTCCGGCTGGGACATCGGTATCGGGACCTATATGCCGATACAGTTCGGTCATAAAGCTCTGGCAAAAGCGCATTACTTCGCTGTCCGATTTCCCCCGGGGATCAAAATCGCTGCCCCCCTTGGCACCTCCCATGGGAAGACCGGTAAGCGAGTTTTTGAAAGTCTGTTCAAAGCCAAGGAATTTGATTATGCCGAGGTTAACTGAAGGGTGAAAACGCAACCCACCTTTATAGGGGCCTATGGCGCTGTTAAACTGTACTCTGAATCCCCGGTTGACTTGAACCTCTCCGCTGTCGTCAACCCAGGGAACCCGAAAAATCACCTGTCGCTCCGGCTCCACTATCCTTTCCAGTACCCCGCTGCTTATATACTCAGGGTGCCTGTCAATAACCGGCTGCAAAGACTCCAATACTTCGTGCACAGCCTGGTGGAATTCGGGCTCGCCGGGATTGCGCTTGATTACCCGCCCCATCAGTTCATTCACATAAGACATGTTTACTCCCCCTTTGGAATAATACCTAGTCATTGATTCGACTATTTAAAATTATAAATTTCCGCTTTTCTTCCTGTAAATACTTTTCTCCCGGGTATATTGTATGCATCTGTCCGATCCATAGCGGTAAAATAAAGGACAGTCAGCCCCCCGGTGTAAGGGAAGAGCCTCTGCCCCCTTAAGACTGCTTGTTTTTATTTAAATCCGACCTCAACTGCTTTTTGAATAATCCCCAGCACATCATTAAACATTTGGATAAAAGAACTTTCAGCACTGAAAAATTCTTCTATTTCCTTTATCTGGTTAGCCTCGGCCAACAGCCTGGAGATATCAGAGATGACAGCGGCATCCGCCTCCTGTCCCAGAATCTGAGCCCGATTCATCTCCATCTGCCGGCTGCGTATCCTTACTATCATTTTCTGATACTCAGGATTATTTTCCACTCCAGCCTTGGCCGCCACATACCTTTTATAGACTTCATGACCGGTTATGGCCCGGGCCAATTCGTGAGCCTTATCATAGGGATTAATCAAGTCTGCCATTATTCACACTTCCCCGTATAATAATACACCTGTTTAAACTTAACAACTAATTACAGCCCCGTCAAGCAGCTACTTGACCCTGGCAATCATCTCTATCTCACAGGCGGCATTCAAAGGCAGGGAATTGACTCCCACTGCTGCCCGGGCATGGCGGCCTTTGGCGCCGAATATTTTTTCCAGCAGCTCTGAGGCTCCATTCAGAACATCGGCCTGCCGGTCAAAGTCCTCCCGACACTGAATATAGCCGGTTATTTTTACAATCTGCAGCAGGGATTCCCACTCCCCGATATAAGCTTTAAGCACTGCCAGGCAGTTGATGGCTGCCAGTTCCGCAGCTTTCATTCCCTGCTCCATATTTACTTCCCGGCCTAATCGCCCCGGGCATACTACTTCATCATTCCGACGGGGCAATTGCCCGGAAATGAACAGGAGATCCCCGGCCTGTACCGCCGGAAGGTACGCCGCCAAAGGTTTGGCCACCTCCGGTATCACTATCCCCAGTTCCTGCAATCGGCTTGATACGCTCATCTCCAAACCTCCTCCTAATAACTGATAACTCCTTTAAATACTGCTATGAGAAACAGGGCATAAAATAGTCCCCCAGCCATCAAAATGGGAGCGCTGATATGTTTGTGCATACGCAATTGAACGAACATAAGCGAGGTGGACAGCAAAGCCAGAAGAGCTGAAGCCAGCGCTCCGGCAGTCAACTGCCAGTCAGTTAAAAATATTCCCAGAGCCGGAATCAGTGAACTCTGAAAAACCATGGCCCCGGTTATGTTTCCCAGAGCCAGCGTATCCTTTTCCCGTGATATCCAAATAACGCTGTTAAACTTTTCCGGGAGTTCTGTAGCTATCGGAGTTATTATCAATGCCAATACAAAGGCGGGAACACCATAGGTCATCGCCACTACTTTTACCGATTCCACAAAAAGATTGGCCCCAAAGATGATAAGAAGCAGGGCCGCTATGATTTGAAGAGCAATTCGGGGTAAGGCGGCCTGGCGCCGGTCGAAATAGCAGGGCGGCATTTCCGAGTCCGATTCGATATCCCGTTCTTCGCGCAGCATGGTGTGTACATAAATAATATATGATATTACCATGATGACAGCAATACCCAGTTGTAAGGTTCGATGTCCGGGTGGAATCATGCCGGTCAGAATAGCCACGGTGAATATAATCATGAAAAACAGCAGATCGCGGGACATGGTGGAATAATCCGCTATTACCTTCATGCCATGCATACGGCGACGGCGAAATATTATTACGGCCAGACCGGTTACGAACATGGCCAGGGTGGAAAGCATAAGCGGAGCGCCAAGAATGGCCCCGATGCCGATATCATGTCCCTCACTGCCCTGGCCGCTAAAAACAATTGCAATAATGGGGATTATAGTCTCCGGCAGTGCTGTGCCAACTGCCGCCAGTACACTTCCTACTGCTCCCTCAGACAGATTGAGTTTTTTACCCAGCCATTCAACTCCATTAACAAAGAGCTCTGCTGCTAACAGTATAATTCCCAAGCTGACTACAAGTATGGCGATACTCTTCATTCTTTGCTCTCCTTAAAGTTTCTTATTCTAACGGCAATAGCTTAGTCTGCCGCTGGTCGAACCCAGCGATGCCCTTAAATCCGGCATCAATCAGCATCTGGCGGGCTTCTGGCAGTCCTTCACCCAACTGCGCAGGATGGTGCGCGTCAGAGCCCAGAGTCACAGCTATTCCCCGGGAAAAAATCAGGTCGACAAGCTCCGGAGCAGGGTATATTTCCTTTACCGGCTTACGCAGGCCGGCACTATTAATTTCTATTATCATGCCCGCCGCTTTAATACTGTTTAATAGAGGTTCCACATAATGCTTTACGCTATGCTTCCGGGGACGATGACCCCAGATCTTTATCAGGTCCAAATGGCCCACCACATCAAACAAGCCGGATTTGACCGCCCTATGTACCAGCTCAAAATAACTGCGGTAAATCTGATCAATGTCTTTCCCGGTAAAAAGGTGGGAAAAGTCAGGGTGGTCAAATCCCCAGCCGTCTATAAAGTGGATTGAGCCAATGAGGTAATCAAAATCATACTGCCGGCTTATTTCCCTTATATGTTCTTCCCGGCCGGGAATAAAATCCACTTCTAACCCCAGTCTGATATTCATATCCGGGAATTCCTGCCGCAGTCGCTGTAGTACAGCGAGATCTATCCGGGAGAGGTATTCATCATGTTCACTGAAACCCAACTCTGTTATTCCCCGCTCCCGGGCCGCTATAACAAAGGTCCTGAGCCAGTCATAAGTATACTGGTACTCCCCGTGGGCCAAGGCATGGATATGGTAATCCTGCAGCACCGCTATAAATATCCTCCATTCTGTTTTTAGTCAACTGTCCTCTCGACGCTTGGCAGATAGAGGACTTCTAAACAATTCTAAATTATTTTACCGCAAAGCTCAAATTATGATCATACAATCTGGATTCCACTGCCAAATTCGGCTGCAATACATAAAATATGCGCCCATTGAAAAAGCAAGGGGGTTGATCCCTTGCTCCTGCCGCAGGATTTTAAAGTTTGGCTAACCCCCCTTTTAGAAGTTAAGATTATGCAGAAATCTTTCCTGAAAATCGGGATGATGGGCAAGCTCTACACACTCAATCTTATCCTGCAGAATCCTGGACTCGCGGCGTTTGGCATCTGAGAGCAGGGCCAGCATAGCCCCCTGAGCAGCAGTATTACCAAGGTTTATAATCTGATTGGGTTCCACCGGGGGCAGCATTTTTATCCGAACAGCGTTTTCCGGATTAATATAACTGCCAAAAGCACCGGCTATATATACCTTTTCCAGTTGCTTATAGTCTACTTCCGCTTTTTCCATAAGGATATCTATAGCCGTGCGTAAAGCAGCTTTGGCTAACTGCAGCTGCCTGATATCCTCCTGGTTTAAAACCAGGGGGGGAGCGGATTCCGTTTCCAGCAGCACAATTTCCCGGCCTCGTTCACTTTCCCTGGTATGAAGCCGGTTGACGGCTTCCGCAGTTATGGTCCCTTTTTCATCCATATACCCCAGCCTCAACAGAGCAGCCATCAGGTCAATAATGGCTGATCCGCAAATACCGCGTGCTACCTGAGCTCCGGGGATATGAAAATGCAGACCCCCTTCGTCATCTGCATCCACCCGGTCTACCACCCCTAGGCCAGCCCGGGCTCCGCTGCTGATCCCTCCGCCTTCAAAGGCAGGTCCGGCAGCAGCCGACGCCGCCCATAATTGACCGCGTTGGGCCAGGACAATTTCACCATTGGTACCTATATCAATAAACAGCCAGACTTCCGATGGCTTTATTTCCAGGGTCAATAAACCGGCGATGGCATCGGCGCCCACAAATCCCCCTGCCTGGGGCAGAACATAGACCCGGGTATCTTCACCTGCTGCCAGGCCCAATTCTACTGCTCCTAAATCCAGTTCATCAATTACAACTCCACTATAGGGTGCCACCGCAAAACCGGATGGATTTATACCCAGTAAAAAATGCAGCATGACCGGATTTCCTACCACCGCATATTCATAGAGGTCGAAAGGATTGAGCGCCGCTTCCCGAAGTAAATCCTCCACGACAGCATTTATACTGTTCAATAAAACCTGATGCAATTGGTCTAAACCATCAGTATGCTCCAGGCAGTAACTGATCCGGGATATGACATCGGCCCCGTAGACCCGCTGCATATTAGTTCTGGAAGCCATAGCCGCCACCTTCCCCGCCTGCAGGTCAACCAGAGCTGCAAAGAGGCTGGTACTGCCAATATCCAAGGCGATACCATAAGCGTTTTTTTTCTCTCGCCCGATATATTGCACTATCCGCTGTTCCCATTCCAGGGCCCATAATTCCAGAGTCGGACGTCCCACCCGATCCAGGCTGGACAATTCATTCCAGTTTTTGCTGTTCAACCGGATCTGCTTTCCGGGCAGGGCTTGTTTAAGCCTTCGCTGGAGGGGAACGGGACTGTCTTTATCCAGTCCCGGGATATAGATTTTTCGTAGATTGGCTTTGGGGCTTGACTGGTATTGATACCATTCCTTAAAAAGCTTATTCTTGGCATCGGAGCCAAAATCGCCATAATCCAGATAAACGGTGACTGATTCATCCACCCGGCAATAACAGGCCAGCCTCTCCCCGCTCTTAATCTCTTCTGCCAGCAGGTAGTCACGTTCATTATCGCTCTGTTCGCTTACCCGGCCCTCAATCCGCACCTTGCAACGGCCACAGGTACCCTTGCCGCTGCATGAACCCGCCGCGTCTATGCCATGAGCAGCCATACTTTGCCACAGGTTAACACCTGGGAAGGTCCAATACTCATCATTGGTTCCATCAGGATAAACCAATCTGATTTTGACCTTATCAGGCATCTGACCACCTGCTTTTACCGACAGTCAAGCCCTCCAGCGCCAGATGTCCGTTCAGCAATTCTTCCAGGGGGGAAAAGGTACAGCAGATATTCCGGTAAGGGGCATTACTGATATTAACCTTGAAGCACTGCTCGTTTATTATTATCTCCCGATATTCCTCAATCCTTTTTGCCGGAGAATAACGGCAGATCAAGCTGTATACTGCTTCCTTATTCAAATCCATCCTGCCTCCAAAAATGTTAGAAATATAAAAGGCGGCCTGCGGCCGCCTTCTTGCCCATTATGTTTATTCGGGTTTAGTTTCTGCCATAAGAGCAAATGCAAATATAAAAACCCATACCATTGATGCCAGAAACGCAACCAAAGCTCCGCTCACATCTCCGCTCTGAGCCAACTGTTTGTTGCCTGCGGCGTACATAATATTAAAAGCAACTAATCCCACTCCGGTCAGGATAAAGATTATTTTTTTAAATCCTCCCGATAACTGGAACTTCTTTGCCCAGCCGCAAAACTTCAGGAATATAAAAATTCCCAGCAATACGATTAAGAAGGTAAATAACGGATTGCCCCATATTCCTGGCGCACTAGCTCCCGATGAGCCAAATACTGCTAACACTTTTTCCCCCCCTCTCTCCTTCCTTTATTAAAAGATATTGTATTACTTAACTTTTAATATAACAAGGAAAGCAATTACCTGATGAGTACAACGAGATCCCCCATTCCCTGTCCTATCAAGTACATATTCTCTACAGACAACGTATTTCCTTCTTTAAAAAGATAAATTTTGATAAAAATTGTTCAAATCCTGCAAAGCTTTACAAACCCATTAATATTTATTATAATAGTTTTTGCTTTAAAAGAAAATAAAGTAAGTAAATCAGATAGTCGCAGGCTTTTTTGGCCTGAGGAAAGTCGGAGCTCCGCAGGGCAGGGTGCTGGATAACGTCCAGTGGGGGTGACCCTAAGGAAAGTGCCACAGAAACAAACCGCCGCCAACGGAGGTCGGAAATCAGAAGTCAGAAGTCGGATCAATGGTCCCGAGGTGAACACCTGGTAATAGCAGCCGGATGACAGCGCTCGTAGCCATAGTTTCCAACCTCTTGCCTCTGACTTCCGACTTCCATTCCGGTAAGGGTGGAAAGGTGAGGTAAGAGCTTACCAGCATTTAGGCGACTAAATGGCTCGGCAAACCCCACCCGGAGCAAGACCTAATAGGGGAATAACGAAGTAGCCCGCTTCTTTCCCGGGTTGGTCGCTAGAGGTGTCAGGCAACTGGCATCCCAGATAGATGACTATCAGATACAGAACTCCGCTTACAGATTTACTTACTTCGTTCAATAAGAACCGCCGTTCAAGCGGTTCTTTTTTTGCTGCCTGAATTTATATTATTGCATTTGTGCACCAGACCTGACAGTTATTATGTCGTTTCCCTAAATCTGCCTTTTCAACCTCACCGCCCTGGGCTGCAATGATATTTCGGCTTTGGAAAAATTTCAAGATCTGCCATGGGAATAAAAATATTTTGCATTTGTGCAGGCAGTTCATGAATATTTGCAACAAAAATATGAACCCCAAGCCTTATTTTGCCAGCCTGATCTTCAAAAAAGAATACGATCTTTTCGCTTTGTTATGGTATTTATAACCTATTGTCGCAAATTATTGCCTTTTCCTGTTTATCTTCCGATCATAGTTATAACCCTGAACCGCCTTATTTCTAAGACTACCGACTTCAAAAAGCTGGCATAATTTTTGCTTATTGCCATTCTATGTAGGGAGAATTATTGGGGGAGGTGGTTTTATTATCTATCGCTAGAGCGATTTTGGTTATTTGGAAGTCAGAGCAATGATATTGTCCGTAAGGACTTAAATGGTTTAAGAAAGGGGCGTTCTGATGAGAGAAGTAGTAATAGTAAGCGCTTGCCGTACTGCTATAGGGAAATTTCTGGGCAGCCTTAAAGATGTACCAGCCAAGGAATTGGCGATTACCGTAGGAAAAGCTGCTGTAGCCCGAGCAGGTATTCCTGCCGACCTGATTGATGAAATAGTCATGGGTCAGGTATATCCCCATCTGCAGGGATCTCTGCCCGCCCGCCAGGTAGGATTGGGCGTAGGATTGCCGCTTAGAAGCAATGCCTGTAATGTTAACCAGAACTGCGCTTCCGGTATGCGGGCTCTGGAGATTGCCTGCACCAACATAATGGTGGGCAAAACTGACATAGCTTTGGTAGTCGGGGTCGAGAATATGAGCGCTGCCCCCTATATGATACCCAAGGGAAGATCAGGCTACCGGATGGGACCCGGTACGGTTGAAGACGCCATGCTGCATGACGGTCTGGTTGATAGCCTGGTTCCCGGCCATATGGGCCTGACTGCGGAAAATGTAGCCGAAAAATATGGTATTACCCGCCAGGAATGTGATGAACTGGCGCTCATAAGCCATCAAAGGGCGACCCGGGCGGTTAAAGAAGGCACCTTCAAACGTGAGATTGTCCCGGTAGAAATCAAAACCAAAAAAGGAGTTACCTACTATGAAACTGATGAACACATGATTCCTGACGCCGACCTGGAAGCTATGGGCAAGCTACCCTCCGCCTTCAAGAAAGGTGGAGTGGTTACTGCCGCCAATGCCTCCGGCATCAATGATGCTGCAGCCGCGGTAGTTGTTATGGCCAAGGACAAAGCCGCTGAGTTAGGCGTCAAACCATTGCTGAAAATGATAACTATCGCCGCCGAAGGGGTTGCCCCGGAAGTTATGGGATTAGGCCCGGCAGTCGCTATTCCCAAGGCTCTTAAACAAGCCGGTATGAATTTTGAAGATATAGATTACTGGGAAATTAATGAGGCTTTCGCAGCACAATTCCTGGGAGTGGGGCGGATGCTTAAAGAGGATTCCGGTATTGAGCTGGATATGGAGAGATGCAATCTCAACGGTTCCGGAATAGCTCTGGGCCACCCGGTGGGATGCACGGCTCTCCGTATAATAGTAACCCTGTATCATGAACTGGAGAGACAGAACAAAACTACCGGCGGAGCATCTCTTTGCGTCGGTACCGGACCGGCTATGGCATCACTCTGGACCAGAGAAATATAGCTGCCAGCCTGCCTGAAGCTTCCTGCAGGACGGCCGGTATAATGTATTAGATAGAAACATTTAAGGGAAGATTTATGCCCTTCTGAGGAAGCAGTATCATATTTTATAAATTGGAGGGAAACTAATGTCAGCTAATTTTGCTTATTTAAACACCAGGGATATGGAATTCATCATCCAGGAGTGGTTACCTAGCGAAAAGGTATTTAACTATGACAAGTTTAAAGATTATTATTCCAAAGATGATGTCAAGGCTTTCCTGGCTCCGATACTTAAAATGGCCAAAGAAGTGGTTGAACCCACCAATGAAGATGGCGATAAGAACCCGGTCAAATTGGTGGACGGTAAGGTTATTCTCCCCAAGACCTTTGGCCCTTTATTTCACAAACTGCAATCGGAAGGCTGGGGTACCAGTAATATTGACAAATCAGAAGACGCCATGGTCATGCCTCATGTGTTAAACGCCGCTGTCACCGAATTGCTCTGTGCAGCCAATCCGGTGTTATATCCCTATATCCTGTTGACCAGCGGCGCCGCCGACCTTATTCAGAGTTTCGGCGATGAAGACCTGAAGCAAATGTTTCTGCCCAACATGATGGATGGAACCTGGTCGGGCACCATGTGCTTGACTGAACCCAGTGCAGGCTCTGATGTAGGCGACATCCTCTCCAAGGCCTATCCCACTGATGATCCCCGCGTCTTTAAGATTAAAGGGCAAAAGATCTTTATTACCGGCGGCGACAATGATTTTACCGATAATATCATTCACCTCTACCTGGCCCGGGTGGAAGGGGCCAAAGCCGGTACCAGCGGTATTTCCTTATTTATTGTACCGAAATTCTGGGTTAACGAAGACGGCAGCCTGAGTGATAATGATGTGATTACCACCGGTATAGAGCATAAGCTGGGTCAATATGCCTCTTGTACCGCCGCGCTTTCATTTGG
>DHCD01000010.1:0-4626 GCA_002398105.1 Syntrophomonas sp. UBA4911 | reverse complement strand
GCCCGGATGGAAACCGGCCATATGGCTCATTGCTGCATTGCCAACGCTTTCTATAATGCCCGCGATTATGCCAAAGACAGAGTACAGGGACGTCCCTTCACCAATCCCCGCGGCGAACGGGTCGCCATTATCAGCCACGAGGATATCCGGCGTACCTTGATTATGGGTAAAGCCCATATGGAAGCTATTCGCGCTATGCTGATGAAAGCCCTGCTCAATTTCGATATCCGCGAGCATGATCCCAGTCCGGAAGAAAGGCAAAAAGCTCAAACCTACGTGGAAATTGTAACTCCGTTATGCAAAGCTTATCCCAGTGATGAAGGCTGGTGGCTCTGCGGCGAAGCCATCCAGGCTTATGGCGGCTACGGCTACTGTGAGGAATACCCGGTAGCTCAGATTGCCCGTGATATAAAAATTTACTCCATCTGGGAAGGCACCAACTTCATCCAGTCTCTGGATCTGGTTGGCCGTAAGATGGGCATGGCCAAGGGTGCTGACTTTGCCGCCTTCCTTCAGGAAATCAAAGACTTCCTGGCTGCCAATAAGGACACTGCAGGTCTGGAAAAGGAATTCCGCAATCTGGGGCGGGCGCTGCAAGCCTATGATAGCATCCTGGGTACCCTGGTCAGCTGGAAGAGCAGCAATCCTTCCCTGATTCCAACCTATTCCCGTCGGGTTTTGACTGCCACTTCCCAGTTGCATGCGGGTCATCTGCTGCTGGATCAGGCCCTGATCTGCCTGAAAAAAATGGCTGAAATAGGTCCCGAACATTACGATTACAAGTTCTACAAAGGCAAAGTTGAAGCCACCCGCTGGTATCTAAGAAACGTAGTACCTAATATCTGGTGTATGGCTGATATTATTACTGATGCTGATACTTCGGCTCTGGATATTGACCTGGAGTCTTTTGATTATTAACAATCCATATTTTTAGCCTGTTTTATGCAAACTTTCACCCAATAATTCCCCGGTCAAAGAAGAAGTGCCCCGTCACTTCTTCTTTGATTTTGACCATCAAAAAATAAGGAGATATACCAGCAGTATACCTCCTCATTATTTTTGTCTTAACTATTTTAATTATTTTGCTTTTTTGCCGCCTTTACCTTTTTTCGGACCTTTGGTGGCCGGCTTTACTGCAACAGCTTCCTTGAGGGATTTACCAGGTTTGAATGCCGGAACTTTGGTAGCAGGAACTTTGATTTCTTCCCCCGTTGCCGGACTGATAACTTTTCTTTCCTTCCGGTCACGCACTTCAAAGCTACCAAAGCCGATAATTTGAACCTTGTCGCCATTTGCCAGTGCCTGCTGGATGGTTTCTACCAGTGCATCCAGGGCTTTAGCAGCATCCTTCTGAGTGACCTCGGCCTTTTCCGCCAAAGATTTAACAAGTTCCGATTTGTTCACGACTAGTCCTCCCTTAAATTTTTTATTAACCATAATTTACATTCCCCATAAAAAGGGCAATTCCTGCTACTAAACAAAAAATTTTTTAGATTTCTTAAAATTTTTCAATTTAGTAGGTAGTTTATATTTTTCCAGTTTTGATTGACTTTATGCACTAAACCCCTATTTTTAGGGTCTCAGTAATAAAAAATCAATGAATACGGCCGGTATCGCTAATCAATGACCTCCAGAATAGAAATACTGCGGTCAATAGCCAGATTGTAAAAAATATCCCCTACCATTACGATTGGACGGGTAGGCTGAGAGGGATCAACGTAAATCACTATCCCGGTTTTATCATTGGAAAGCAATACTTCATTGCCGATATAGAAACTGGTGATTTTATCGTAAAATATTTTAGATATCCTGGGGTTAAGTTTACCGAAAGACTCCTGCCAAAGGATGTCAGCTGCCGTGTAAGGCGACCTTTTACTCGAATAAACCCGGGTCGAGGTCACGGCATCGTATACATCGGCAACTGCAACCACCGAAACACAAAGATTTTTGCTATAGCCCTTGGTTCCCATGGGATAACCCGAACCATCCGCCCGCTCATGATGCATCAGAGCCGCATTGGCAATATTACTGCTTATCCATTCATACTGGGCCAAAAGATTATAGCCCATCAAGGTATGTTTCTTCATATCCTCATATTCATTATCGGACAATTTGGCCGGTTTATTTAATATACTGTCCTCTATAAATACTTTACCAATATCGTGCAGCAACCCCGCCTCGCCTAATTCCTTTATGGTCTCCGGGGCACATTTAAGCCAGCGTCCCATCAAAATACAAAGCAATGCTACGTTAACCGAATGGGTGAAGAGATAATCATCCTTTTCCTTCATTAACCGCATCTGGCGAAACAAGTCGCCGGCATCAAAAACCTGCTCCAGCAATAAATCGGTTATATCGCTTATATCCTTGAAATCCAAAGGTTTGCCCAGCTTGGCTTCAAGCATGAAGGATCTGACCACCCCCAGGGAATCGCTATAGACATCTTCAAAGCGTCTCCCCGGTTTAACCTTGGCCTCGGCCTCCATGATAAAAACATCATCAATATTGCGAGCGCGGAGATTGTCCAAATGTTCCTGAGTTATAATAGTTCCTTTGGGCAGAAGCAGTTTGGAATCATAGGTAAATATGTCTTTTCCCAGGGTTACGCCGGGCTTTAAGCTGTTAACCTTTATTTTCAGCATCGCTTGTACCCCTTCTAAAATTACTCTACTGATTTGCTATTCTACAGATAGCAATTATTTTCCTCTCTAGCTCAGATAATTTTAGACATCTTTTATGCAGGCCGGAGAATGACACTGAATCAATTCCAACGCGGGGCGCTCATTTTTTAACCTGGAGGTCAAAAAATCATACAGCAAGGGAACTACAATCGCCTCGGTGCCCTGATGGCCGGCATCTATGATCGCCAATCCTGAAGCTTCGGCTTCTTTGGCCTCATGGTATTTCAGGTCGCCGGTAACCAGCACATCTATATCACGACCCCGGAGATGATCAGTCAGACTGGCTCCGGCTCCGCTTATAACGGCAATATTATGCACCATACTCTCCAGATTTCCCACTACCCGTAACGATCGCAGTCCCAGTGCCGTCTTCACCTGGAGAGCGTAATCCCGCAAACGGGTTTTTTGTCGCAGATGTCCCCTGCGTCCCGGGCTGAACTCCTGCCCCTGATTTTCCAGGCGATAGAGGTCATAGGCTACCTCTTCATAAGGGTGGGCTTCCTGCATGGCGGTCAGAACCCGGCTGATATCGTGCTCATAAATTATCGTCTCCAGGCGGAATTCCTCCACCTCCTCCAGTATACCGCCGGCACCGATAAAGGGATGGGTATCCTGACCCGGCCGAAAAGTGCCGGTACCCCGGGTGCGAAAACTGCAATCCGAATACCGGCCGATAAAACCGCCTCCAGCCGCACAGATAGCTTCTCTGACTGCCTCTCCATGGCTTACCGGTACAAATACCACCAGCTTGAACAATGCTTCCCGATAAGCCGGATACAGCGGTTCTATACCCAGCAGCCCCAGACGCTCCGCCAGCAGCTGGTTAAGGCCCTGCCGGGCGGCGTCAAGATTAGTATGGGCACTATAAAGTGTGATATCCGCACTGACCAGCTTTTGTATCATCCTGCCCTTCGCTGAGGCATAGTCGATATTTTTTATCGGCCGAAAGAAAAAAGGGTGATGGGTGATAATCATGTCGACCCGGTTATCCGCCGCCTGCTGCCAGGCAAACTCATCCAGATCAAGCGCAATCAGCAGACGACCTACTTCTTTATCGGCGCTGCCTATCTGCAAACCGCTGTTATCCCAACTTTCAGCCAGATAGAGAGGAAATGCCTCCTCCATGACCGCCATGATATCTTTAGCCCGGACTGTCATCAAGTATCGCCTCCAGTTCCCGTATTTTGTCCCGGTATTCATTTACAGCCATATCCCGGTCACCTCCGGCCTGCATCAACCCGCAGAAGGCCTCCCGGTACCTATGCAGGCAAGACTTCAGGTAACGTGATCTATAAGCCGTTTCCCTGCGCAGCAGCAAGGGCCCGACGTCGGTTTCCAGAGGAGTCAGGCGATAGGGAAGGTTCCCCGGTCCAGCGCTTAATGCCACAAACAGACGGCCATTTTCAGCAATCAGCCTCTCTTCCAGTATGGGCCATCCCCGCCGGGAAAGCTCCCGGCGCAGTGCTCCGGCCCGGCTCATAGGCTGAAAAACAAACCTTTTGAAGCTGCAGGCCTTCCTATAATCCGCCGCGAGCATATCCGCCATCGCCTCTCCCCCCAGACCTGCTATAACCACATTTACCGCTTCACCGGCAACCAGCGGAGCCAGGCCGTCGCCCCGGCGGATTTCTATCAGGCCCGAACAGGGGCTGGCCGCCACCCCGGCCCGTAACCGCTGATAAGGACCCCCGCCCAGTTCGGTGGCAATAACCCGGGGCGCTGAGCCCTGCTCGACCAAAAAACGGGCCAGCCCCCCGTGATCCGCACCTATATCGGCCGTGACCCCGCCCTTTATTATCATTGCGGCAAGCGCCAGGAGACGCCGGGAAAACAACGCTGCACCATCCTCTCGTTACCTGTTTTAATATATCTTAACCCTCATGGCCGCAAGCCACAACCAAAACAGCAATTGTTTTGCCTTCCTTCTCCCCGCTTGTATTTCTCT
>DHCD01000052.1:15823-17845 GCA_002398105.1 Syntrophomonas sp. UBA4911 | reverse complement strand
TTAATTACCTATAGATAGGTTTACTTTTGCCCTCCTTGTGGCCCAATTTGTGGCCTGACGTTTTTTAGGGCAGATTTCATAAAAATAGCGGGGCCTTGTGAGCCCCGCTATTACTTACTTTTTATGGTGGGCGCGGAGGGTTTCGAACCCACGACTTCTACCGTGTGAAGGTAGCACTCTCCCGCTGAGTTACGCGCCCCTGCTGTAGTTACATTTTATAGTTTATCACGTCTTTATCAATGTTTCAAATGATCTTTACCGGTATAGCTGGTCGATTACTATGGTCTGTTCACGCTCCGGGCCCACCGCAATCAAGGCTTGCTTGACTCCGGTAAGCTCTTCAATCCGGGCCAGGTAGTTGCGGGCGTTGACAGGCAGTTCGGCATAGGCGGTCACCTGGCTCAGATCCTGCTGCCAGCCGGGAAGTTCTATATATTCTGGCTCGCACTGGTCAAGCATACTGATGGTAGCGGGAAACTCTGACAAGGATCGTCCTTTATAACGGTAGGCGGTGCAAATCTTTATGGTCGAAAATTCATCCAGTACGTCCAGTTTGGTGATAGCCAGTTCAGTCAAACCGTTGACCCGGGCAGCGTAACGCAGGACTACCGCATCAAGCCAACCGCAGCGGCGAGGCCTGCCGGTAGTGGTTCCAAATTCCATGCCTCTCTGGCGCAGCATTTCTCCGTCTTTACCTTGCAGTTCCGTTGGAAACGGCCCTTCTCCCACTCGGGTGGTATAGGCCTTGGCCACCCCTAATACCCGATTGATACAGGTAGGTCCAATACCTGCCCCCACACAGGCGCCGCCGGCGATGGGGTGGGAAGAGGTAACAAAGGGATAGGTGCCATGGTCAATATCCAAAAGGGTACCCTGGGCTCCTTCAAAAAGTACCTTTTTATTATTATTTATGGCGTCATATATCAGGAGCGAGGTATCAGCCAGATAAGGCCTGAGCCAATTGATCTGTTCCAGGGTCTCCTGCAGCAGCTGTCTCCAGTCAAAACCTTCTTCATGGTAGATTTCTCTTATCAGGCGGTTTTTATATTCCACCTGGGTTTTAAAACGCTCTTCCAGAAACCGGATGTCCTCCAGGAAGTCACCGATACGAAAGCCGATGCGGTTTATCTTATCCGCATAAGCCGGCCCGATACCACGTTTGGTCGTACCGATGTGGCTGCTTTGATCTTCCAGTTCATCCAGTTTCTTGTGATAAGGCAGGACTACCGGTGCTCTTAAGCTGATACGCAAATTGGAGGTATCAATTCCGCGGCCCTGCAGGCCTTTGATTTCTTCAATGATTTTTTCCATATCTACTACTACCCCGTTGCCTACTATACACAAGGTAGCAGGATAAAGAATGCCTGAGGGTATTAAATGCAGCATAAATTTCTCGTGGTCGGTTTCTACGGTGTGACCAGCATTGCTGCCCCCCTGGTAGCGTACCACACAATCGGCTTTTTCAGCGAGGAAATCGGTTATCTTGCCTTTGCCTTCATCACCCCACTGGGCTCCTACCAGTACAACTGCCGCCATCAGTACCACCCCCTTGGTATTATCGGTTTCCATTTTTATCAAAAAAGCGGCAAGCTAATATTAGCAAATGGGATATTGCCTGTCAACTCGAGCCCGTCCCCATCATCCGCTCCTATATATCAGCGCGGGTAATGTAAAAAAAGCCTTTAAGATCTGATCATATCGCTGTTATATCTTCAGGCTCCGCAAATAGGCTTTCTGTTCATCGCTGATCCGATAACTCTCGATCGCTTTCTGAATGGTCTTATTGTGGGTCCACTTTTCCAGCCGCCGGTTCCGAATCACCGGCAGCGCGGCGTCATACTGCTTGGCCAACGCGGTGGCAAAAAACCAGGCGATCATCATTTTAACATAGTATTCCTCCGTCTGCACCGCAGCGACAAGCTCCAGTATCTCCGGCCGGAATGCATCGCCCAGATAAAAACTCATCAGCATCCCAATGCCAAACCGGACCGTATAGGTCCGGCCGGACCTTAGCCAGTTCTG
>DHCD01000052.1:15189-15518 GCA_002398105.1 Syntrophomonas sp. UBA4911 | reverse complement strand
AACCCCTGCAGATTATTCTCCTCATAATAGTCATGCGGGAGGATTTCGAGAAATTTCCCGATCTCCGGGTCTTTGGAAATTTCTCTGGCGAGCTTTCGCAATGCCGGGGTGCGAACGCCGATCACGGTATCCGGATTCACCGTGGGAATCAGCTTGCACTGAAACGCTTTATAATTCAGATCCTGCAGTTCAAACAGTCTTGCCCGGATCTTTTCCTGTATTTCAGGCATCGGACCGCCTCCCTTGATCTATTTACTTTTCCAAAAGGTACGTCAGGTGCTTTTTGAGCTGTTCTTCCACATACTCTGCTATCATTTCGACCATCGGCG
>DHCD01000052.1:0-14888 GCA_002398105.1 Syntrophomonas sp. UBA4911 | reverse complement strand
GTCCTGAGTTTAATCCTCAAAAACATAGTCATAGGCTTGCTTTATATGCTTTATGGGCACTATCTTAATCCCTGCCAGGTTCTCGGGTATGTCTTTACGGTTCTCTTCCGGCACCAGCAATATTCTGGTCCCAGCCTGGCGGGCTCCATATATCTTTTCATGCAAACCGCCGATGGCTTTAACCTTGCCTTGCAGAGACAGTTCCCCGGTAACGGCTACATCCTGGCGGATAGGCTTATTTCTGATGGCGCTCAGTATAGCCAGGTATATGGCAACCCCGGCTGAAGGACCGTCCACTCTGCCTCCGCCGATTATGTTTATATGTAAATCGTAGTTTTTTATATTTTCGCCGCTCTCCTGCCGCAATACGGAAGCGGCATTGAACACCGAATCCCGGGCCATGGATCCCGCTGTTTCGTTAAAGCGGATGTTTCCATTTCCCGGGCTGGCGGCAGCAAAAGCAACAGCTTCCAACTCAATTAAACACCCCTGATAAGCCCGGGCTCCTACCCCAAATATTTTTCCGACTTCCGCTTCACTTGAAGCCCGGTTTAAGAGATTAGGGGTGAGCCTGCTATTTTGAATGGCTTCGTATACATGTTCCGGTCGGACCTTTCTTTCCCCTAACCCGGTTGAGGCTTCATTCAGCGCTATGGCATAGGCGTCCACCAGTATTTTATTGGCACTGCGGCCATCGCAGGAATATTCGCTTATTATAGTGCTGATTTTGCTGTCTATAGCTATTTCCAGTTTACGGGCCGACATAGAGATAATCTGCCTGATATGCTCCTGAGTAAGAGGTTCAAAAAAGATTTCCATACAGCGGGAACGGAAGGCAGGGCTGATCTGCTCCCGTTCCCGGGTAGTAGCTCCTATTAAAACAAAGTCAGCGGGTACGCCCTGCTCAAACATCTGCCTGATATAGCGCGGTATGCGTTCATCCTGAGGATCATAATAGGACGACTCAAAGAAAACCCGCTTATCTTCCAATACCTTGAGCAATTTGTTCTGTAAAACCGGGTCCATATCTCCCAGTTCATCTATAAATAGTATTCCCCCATGAGCCTCTGAAACCAACCCCTGTTTAGGTTCAGGTATGCCGTCATCCGCCAGTTCCCTGCGTGCTCCCTGATAAATCGGGTCATGAACCGAGCCCAGCAGGGGATTGGTGGATTCACGCGGATCCCAGCGCAGGGTAGTCCCGTCTACCTCAATAAAAGGGGCGTCTGCAACAAAAACGCTATCGGCTCTGGCCTTTACTACTTCCAGAGCTAAACGGGCACAGGTGGTTTTGCCCACTCCGGGCGGGCCGTAAAGAATGAGATGCTGCGGGTAGGGATTGCTGAGTCTGGATATCAGCGTTCTTACCGCCTTATCCTGACCGATGATTTCATTGAGGGCAGAAGGCCTAAGTATTTCCAGGGCGGAGCGATTGAGATGAGTATGTTCCATTTTTTCCAGTATGCCCAGTTTCTTTAGTGTACGGGCATTCTCCAATGAAGCTTTGTGCTCCTTCATAACCTCCAGTTTGATATCACGGACGTAATCGCTGTATTTCTGGTTCATTCTTTCCTGGATGCGGACTTCTAATTCGTCCTCCACCTTACGCCGGGTATAAATATCGGCCAGCATTTCCTCTAGTTCATCCAACAAAGCTGGCATCTGCTTATCCCCCACCTTATCATTGATGGTAGGGTTTTCCTTCAGGATCCGCCTGAGGGCCAGAATCCGATCCGGTAAGCTTATTGAACTCATCAGGTCTATGGCGTCAAATTTGCTGGCCTTTATTATTAACCCTTGGGTACCGTAAATAGCATCTAATTTTTTGTAAATTGATTCAATTCGCCACAATAACCTGTCTGAGTTGGTAGCAATTCTGGCATCTTGAGTTGAATACTGCTCCAATTTGAATATCCTCCCGGGTATTAATCCGCTGCCTCAACCCGTACCATGATTTGTGCCTGCAGGGACGGATATATTTTTAATTTGACCGGATATTCGCCCAGGTGCTTTATCGGATCGCCCAAATCAACCTTTTTCTTATCCAAATTGATCTTGAACTCCTGGTTAATAGCCTCACTTATTTCCCGGGCGGTAACAGCTCCAAAGAGTTTATCTCCCCCGCCTACCCGGGCCGCTATTTTCACACTCTTGCCATCAAGGCGTTCAACCAGCGCCTGAGCCTCAATTTTTTCCTGGTCTTTCTGTTTTCGCAGACGGATGGCCTTTTCTTCTATCTCCTTGAGATTGCCTTTGGTAGCTTCCGTGGCTAAACCCTTGGGAATTAAAAAATTGCGGGCATAACCATTGGATACTTCCTTTACCTCCCCTTCTTTTCCCAAGTTTTTAACGTCCTGAACCAGTATGACCTTCATATTCCGTCCTCCTTTTCCAAGCGTAATTTTCTATAATCCAGCAAAGCGTCGAATACGCCGATTATACTGAAAAATATTACTGCCGAGGGCAGAAAAAATATACTCAGTATAATCAAGGCGATTGCATACCATTTCCGGGAAACGGCCTGTTGCCGCTTTAACTTAAATAAAACCGCCGACAGTCCATAATACACAGAAACAGGAAGCATTACCACCAGGAGATTGGAACCGGCATAATAAAGGTTGTTCATCTCAGCCCGGCCCAGCAACCACAGGGCCAGTCCGATAATAACCACCCACGCAAGCTGCCAGGGCATAATCTCATTAGTATAAGGCCTTTTTTTTAGACGCTCTAAATCTGCCCGGCGGTACAGAAAAGCAGGTAAAAAGAGCATGAAAAATGCTGCCAAAATAGCCTGAAGATAGTAAATGGCGGGTAGATACCGGGCCATAGTTTCAACCATATCCTCCATGCTGTTTTCCAGTTTCTCGCGCTCTATGCCCTGTTTCTCATATAGTTCAAGTATTCCCGAGTCCTCAAATTCCTCCATGCTTTCCTGCAGATAAAAGTTCAGCTGCTTCTCCATTTCGCCTGTACCGCTTTGTCCGGTGGCGGCATATATCACCAGTATAAAAAGGGTTACCCCGGCTACAGCTGCAGCCATGCCCCATTTTTGCACCTGATAATAATCCTGGCCCCGGTTGACCAGCCAACTCATAACCAGAGCGGATAGGCCAAAAAAAGCCAGACAATAGAATAGCACATCGCCTCCAGCCAACAGATAAAATAAGATTATATTAAACAGCACCAGGTTAAGCAACTGTTTCCAGCTAAGATGTACTGCCGCGAGAATCAGGCTGCCACCCCAAAAGATAGCCATGACCAGAGTTAATGAGGATAAGCCCGCCATTAGCAGCAATAAAATTGATGTGATGACAAGATATTTTATAAATCCGGGCATCCTTCACCTCTTGTTTTTCTCCAGATATACCAGTAGCCCCACCAGTTCTTTTTGCCAGGTATCGCTATCTGGCGAATTATCAACACTTATCCTTAGTTTTTCCTTTATTTTGGCATCCACCGCCAGAAAACTCACCCCTACCCGCTGCCCCAGCAGGTAGCAAACGATTATAATAGAAGCCAGAGCATCACCAACAGCATCATTGCCATTTTTAAGAAGGGCTTTGAAGAGCTCCGCTACCGAGTCTACCAGCTCGGCCTTAAACCAGTCAACCATTTTCAGGTTCTTGGCTACATCCAGTTCTTTGCTCCTCCCTTTCAATACCTACACCTCCCCCTGATTTTGTTCTTCACGGGGAGGAATATTTCCTGCTTGTCCCTGATGCACCATATATTTAAGCCCTCATAACTGAGGGCTTAAAGTAACTTCTATTCTGATGTATATGGTAGCAGGGCCATGGCTCTTGCTTTCTTAATAGCTACCGTAAGTTGCCTCTGATGATGGGCACAATTGCCGGTTATTCTCCGAGGTAGGATTTTGCCCCTCTCGGTAACATAACGTCTCAGCTTCGGCACTTCCTTGTAATCTATGTGTTCGATTTTATCAGCGCAGAAATTGCACTGCCGCCTTTTTTTGCGCCTGTCCTTTTTCAAGTTTTTCCCTCCTATCAGAATGGGATTTCATCATCTTCACCCGGATCCACTATATCAATGTCTTCCAGACTGACCTCGCGTCCCAGGTCGTTCCAATCATCCTGCCGGGGTTTGCCCTGATTATAAGCGCTGCCTCCGGAACTTGTCCCACTCTTTTCCAGGAACCTGACATCCTCGCCGATTACTTCCGTAACCCATCTTTTTTGCCCATCCTGAGCCTCGTAGCTGCGAACCTGCAGTCTTCCTTCAACTGCCACCAGTCTCCCTTTGGCCAGATAATTGGCGCAATGTTCGGCTAATTTGGTCCAGACTACAATCGGGATAAAATCAGTTTCTTCCCGTTTAAACTTGCGGTTAACCGCGAGTGTAAATGAAGCTACTGCAGTTCCGTTAGGTGTATACCTTAGTTCCGGGTCGCGAGTTAAACGACCAATCAATATGACTCTGTTTAACAAGGCTCTCCCCCCTTAGCCTATTTCTCATCCTGGCGAATAATTATATGGCGCAGGAACCGATCCGATATTTTAATGACCCTGTCCAGCTCAGCAACAGTTTCCGGCTTGCCTTTAAAGAACCATACGCTGTATATACCTTCAATATAGTCCTCAATGTGATATGCCAGCCGTCTCTTGCCCCAGCCGTCAGCCTCACCAACAAATTCACCGCCAAAATCAACAATGATGGTTTTCAACCGTTCTTTGCTTTCGGTGATGGTTTCTTCAGCTAAATCCGGCTTAAGAATGAACATCATCTCGTACGTGCGCATCACTACACCTCCTCCCTATGGACTAACCCGCAAACGGGAATGGCTCCGGTTAAGACCGGAGCAGGGACTGGAATTGATTATACCAATATTATTGAAACGATGCAAGAAGATCTGAAATTTGTCTAAAGGCGGCCCCTTATCAAGAGGCTTTGCAGTTCCGCTACCGGCTTCTCAATGATGCAGGTGTCATTGAACAGAGCCTTCAGCACCGCTACCTTCTCACCCCCGGCGCCGCTGCGAAAGCCGATTATACAAAAGCACTCGTTCCTGGGCATGTTGGGTACACTGACCAGATCTCCCACATTAAACTTATTGCCGGGAACAAGTTCCAGTTTCATTTTTATCTCCTCCCGGGCCCATAGTCGATTATAGTGTATTATATGCACCCCGAAGTTCACGTGTTAAACAATAGCTACGGTTCTTCTACCCGCAGCATCCTCTTTTCAAACTGCAGGCGGGGAAGCATGACAATGCGGCCGCATCCCTGGCATTTAATCTTTATATCGGCTCCCATACGAATTACCTGCCAGGTAGAACTGCCGCAGGGATGCTGTTTTTTCATGCGAACGATGTCGCCCAGATTAAATTGTTTGCGTTCCACTTTATCCTCCCCCTGAAGGTCAATCAGACACTGTTCATTTTACTCATAAACGGATGCGCAAAGGAGGCACTGATCGCCCTTTGCGTTCATTCACTGATGCTGTTCAGTACTTTTATCGGTCTGAATCCTTTTCCGGTTATCCGGCCGACATGGAAACAGGCGACATCCCTTTCTTTCATGGCCGCCTGCAGAGCCCGGGCTTTTTCTTCGCTCACTGCAATCAATAAGCCGCCGGCCGTTTCCGGTGAAAAAAGCAGATCCTTTATAACCGGATCAACATCTCCGGTTATTGCGATCTTATCAGTCAGATATTCGCGGTTAGTATAGGCGCCTCCCGGTATAAGGCCCATATTGGCATATTCCAATGTATCGGTCATAAATCCCACCCGGTCGGCATAAAGCTCCACCTCAACATCACTGCCGGATGCCATTTCAAAGAGGTGACCCAGCAGGCCAAAGCCGGTTATATCAGTGGCAGCATTGACACCCACTTCCTGCATAGCCTCGCAGGCATTACGATTCAGCATGGACATCCATTTGACCGCTTCTTCATAAGCTTTCTCTGAAGCCATCTCGGCTTTAATTGCCGTGGCTATAATCCCGTTACCCAGCGGTTTGGTCAGAAATAACCGGTCGCCCGGACAGGCGCCGGCATTACCGATTATTCGGGCCGGATGCACCAGGCCGGCAACCGCCAGACCATATTTGGGTTCATTATCATCTACGGTATGCCCTCCCACCAGAAAGGCCCCCGCTTCTTTTATTTTCGATAATCCCCCTTCGAGTATCCCCCTCAATATTTGCATATCTTCACACTGGGGGAAACAGACTACGTTCATAGCCAGCAGGGGGCGGCCTCCCATGGCGTATATGTCGTTAATAGCATTGGTGGCGGCGATCTGCCCGAAAACATAAGGGTCGTCCACCATGGGCGTAAAAAAGTCCAGGGTCTGGATCAATGCCAGATCCTTGTTCAGTTTAAATATTCCCGCATCATCCCGGGTGTCAATACCTACCAGCAGGTCAGGATGAGTGGGTACGTTCATATCCTGTAAAACTTTTTCCAGGGTCCCCGGCCCTATTTTGGCAGCTCACCCTGCCGCCCGGACCATCTGGGTCAGTCTCACTGTATCCATTTACCCAACCTCCTGTTAAGATATTTAATGCCTAAAAGACGCTGCTTAGGTAAGGAATCCGCACGGCATCGCCATTATACGGCAGCCATGCAGCAACCTGCACACCGACCGCGCGCTTTCCTTTTTAGTTCCCTGTCCCGCGTCATTAATCACGACTAATGGTTTATAGCGGTTGTTATTGCGATTCTTTATTTTTTTTCTTACCGGCCCGTTTTGGGCGGGCAGCTGGCGGAGTAACTACGCCGAACTCCTGCATAAAAGCCCGGTAAGCTCTATAGGCCATATAAACGTCGGCCTTGCTGACCACTTCAAAGGGTGAATGCATCCCCATAACAGCTACGCCGCAGTCCACCACTTCCATACCATAGTAGGCCATATAGCGGGCCACGGTGCCGCCGCCGCCCAGATCTACCTTGCCTAATTCGCCTACTTGCCAGACCACGCCATGGCGGTCAAACAGGGCCCGCACCGCCCCCACAAATTCAGGGTTGGCATCATTGGATTCCGACTTGCCCCGGGAGCCGGTATATTTGGTCAATACTACTCCTTCAGCCAGGAAGCTGCAGTTCATTTTCTCAAATACTTCCGGATAATTAGGATCTACCGCAGCATTTACATCCGCTGACAAGGCATAGGAAACCGTCAGGCTCTGGCGCAGCGTGAAATAATCATGCTGTCCGGCTTTATGCAGAAGCTCGGCCATTATATTCTCTATCAGCAACGACTGCAAACCGGTATTGCCGGTGCTGCCAATTTCCTCTTTATCGACAAACAAACACAAGGCTGTTCTCTCCGGTTTATCTACCTCCAGTATCGCCTGCAGGGATGTATAGGCGCTTACTCTATCATCCTGACCATAGGCCCCTACCATGCTTCGATCCAGTCCCACCTCGCGGGCGGCATAGGCAGGAACCAGTTCCAGTTCTGCGCTGGTAAAATCGTCTTCTTCTATATCATAACTTTTTTTCAGCAATTGCATAAGATATCTTTTTACATTTTCGCTGTCTTCGTCCTTCAGCGGAATACTGGCTGCCATGGCATTAAGGCTTTCGCCGCTTACCGCTTCCGCTGCCTTTTTCTCCATTTGCTCCTTGGCCAGATGCGGCAGGAGATCGGCTATGGTAAATACCAGGTCGTCTTCCTTTTCCCCTATGCATATATCTACCTTCTGTCCATCCTTTTTAACTACTATACCGTGCAGAGCCAGAGGCATGGATACCCACTGGTACTTTTTAATGCCGCCATAGTAATGGGTTTTAAGCAACGCCAGGCCATCTGCTTCATATACCGGCCGGGCCTTGAGATCCAGCCGGGGAGAATCAATATGAGAGGCAACCAGGTTAATGCCCTCTTCCAGGGGGCGTTTGCCGATTACCAGCAGCCCGCATATTTTACCCCGGGCGGTGATTATCACCTTTTGCCCCGGTTTTAATCCCTGGGCCTGGCTTAAATCCGTAAACCCATTCCGCCGGGCGCTGTCAACAATATAATCCACAGCCTCCCGCTCCGTCTTGACCGTGGTGAGAAAATCAATATATCCGGCATTGAATTTATGGACCTGGGCTAAGGTCTGATCATCCAAACCCACCCAGGCATTACGTTTCAGCCTTTCCTTTTTATCAGTCATATGGAATCAACCTCCTTATTTTTATTTAAAGTTAGATTACCCTATATACGCTGGTTCATCCTCATTGCGCATCCCACCCGCAGCGTTCAAAACAGGCTTTGCAGATAGGCAAACAACCTTAAAAGGGGCTCTAATAAAAGCGACTTATGCATATACTGAGTAACAAGCAATGCTCCCGACATACCCATCTGGGCTGCCACCTCCAGGGGAGGAAGCAGAATCCCAGCCAATATCGCTAAGATTACCAGGTTTTTAAGCAATAAAAGGCCCATACCCAGACTCCGGTTGACTCCCGCTAGTATGCCATGGGCAAACAGGCCATCCATTAATTGACATATTGCCTGTACAAGCTTGCTCCCCAGCAGAAGAATCAACAGGAATGACAAGCCGGTTAAAAGTGCCGTCGCCAGATATGAAGCCGGATCAGCCCATTGAGGAGCATGGCCCCATACTTCTATCAGACCAGGATTAAGAGCAGGTAAAGGGAGTTTATCCCGCAAAAAATCGACCAATAAAGTATTGACCCCAAAAGCCTTCTCCAAATATTGGGCCAGTTCCCGGTGAAAGACAATAGCGGCCAGCAGCCCTATCAGTACTCCCATAAGGCCGCCTGCTACATTAAAAAGGCCTTTCTTCAACCCAGCCAGGGCACTTAACAGCAATACAGCTATAATAAGGTAATCCAAGATATTAAGCTGCATATGGTCCCCCACTATTGTAGATTATCCATATTATAGCACAGCTGCGGATTAAGGGGCACATTGCCTGCCTGATCCGGGGGAAGATGAATTTTTTTCAGTAAGCGCTTGGAAACGCCGCTTCATTCTTGACAAAAAACCACCGGATTGCTATTTTGAAAGTATTGAGACACCTTTTGAGCTTAGCTCAAGAACTCTCTTCTCCTGAAATTTATAAGGATTATCTCCGTAGATAATAATAGATTCAGGTAAAATTATCTCACGGTTATAATGATAATCCTGGCTAGCCACATATAGGGGGATAGAAATGGACTTTTTCCAAAGTGTCAGTAATTTAAGCGTAGCCATGGTGATAAATTATATCCGGGCTTTTGGCATACTGGCTCCATTGGTAGCATTCCTGCTATTTACGATTCAGGCGGCCTTGCCGGTATTTCCTTATGTAATCCTGGCTGCTGCCGGGGGATTGCTGTTTGGTTTTAAAATGGGATTTATTTTGTCCTGGGGCGGCGCCCTGACCGGTGCTTGCCTGGCCTATTGGATTTGCAAATTAATTACCGGAGATTGGGCCCAAAAGAAAATAAAAAACCGTTTGGGCTATGACCTGAAAAAAATGGATGCTGAAATGGCTTTCTGGACTATAGTCATTGCCCGCATTATCCCGGTGGTACCTACGCCTATTATAAATGTAGCCGCTGCCTTGGGAGGCGTCTCCTTCTGGAACTTTTTCTTTTCTTCCGCCATCGGTAAAATACCATCCGCAGTTCTCTATACCGGTCTGGGCATTTGTCTCTTCCAGACCCGTGATATAAAATTGACTCTGGGTATACTGGCAGCTATCCTGGTTCTGGCTGGGGTCGGGCGCTACCTGCGCAAGAAGGGCCGCTTTAACCTGCCCTCGCGTTCATCTTCCTGAACCTTAATATATTACCTGCCGTCAGACATTTTTGCCAGCCAAAATCTTTGTCAGAAATTTTTTACACCAATTGCATATATTGTATAATGGCCATGATTTTTATCAGCCCTTCTTCCGCTGTTATTCAGTCAGATTAAGCCAAAATCTTATATAGGAGTGCTTACGGTGAACATTAAAAACCCGATTGTAAACCCCATGCTTTTATTCCGCTTCACCCTGGTACCAGTAACCGAAATAGCACAGATGCCTTTTCGGCCCGAAAGATTTCGCTATGAGGAAGGCAAGGCTTTTCTGGAAAAAGAGGGCAAAAATATCGCCGATTTTTACTTTAACAGATTTGCCCCTTTTTCCTGGTTTGCTTATTACCGCGATTTCGTACTTATAGATATCCCGTCTTTCAACCCCCAAACCCTGGAGGCTATGAAAATAGCCTCGGTTATTGATTTGGAAACCTCCCGTTTGCAGTCCTGCCTGCAAAAAAAGGATTATATCTCTTTCTTCTCTCTCATTGATATGAGAATAGCCCTTAAGGCTTATCTGGAACTTTTTCCCCTCATTCCCCAAGAGGATAGGTACCGCCTCTTCTGGTTTGTGTTTTCCCGTTCAGAACTTAAACTGGAGGATTTTACCCCGGAATTCATTAATGATATAAGAGCTTACCGGGATCGGGAATTAAATCTACCCACTGATGAGCACGGCCATATGGCAGTATATCGGGGACAGGGAGTAAACAGTCCGGCAACCCAAGCCTCCTCCTGGACTTTAGACATCAATACCGCTATCTTCCATGCCCGTCGCTTCCAGGCAGGAGGAAAGATTTTCAGCGGCATAATACATCGGGAAAAGGTAATTGCCAGCATCAGGTATCGCAACGAAAAAGAGATTATCTGTTTTCCGGGAAATGTGGAGCAAATTAAAGAAATGCAATTTAAAAGCCTGGCAGAATTCCAACCGGAATTGGAAAAAGCGGGTATCATAAAGCTTTACGAAAGCTACTCTTCTCTGCTGGAGGACAAATACTTCCACAATCCTTATGGCATCCACGGTCTCTCCCATACCCGCAGGGTTCTGCTGTTGAGTCTGATTCTCTCCTGGTTGGAAAACCTGAATGCTGCCGATACCGAATTGCTTGGCCGGGCCGCCTTATGCCACGATATGGGCCGTTGCAATGACAACTTCGATCCCCAGCATGGGCGGGCGAGTTATCAAAAGGCGATTTCCCTGCATCTGATAACCCTGTCTTCTGAGGAACAGGAAATACTGCGCTTCATTATCGAAAATCACTGTATTTCCGACCGCCAGGCGATGGCTTTAACCGATCAATATCAGGTGAAAGATAAAGAACGTCTGCTCATCCTCTATAAAGTATTCAAGGATGCAGACGGCTTAGACCGCATTCGCATAAATGACCTGAATATCAGTAAACTCCGTACCCCATCCGCTCCCAAGCTCTTGCTGGTCGCCCGGGAGCTGCTCGAACAGATTACTGTCTCTTCCAATACTCCGGCAGGAGGAGAATCAATATAGAAAATATCTCCAGGCGTCCGACCAGCATAAGCATACTCAGCAGATACTTGCCCCCATCCGGTATAAAGCTGTAATTTTGAGCAGGTCCTACCAGTCCAAATCCAGGGCCGATATTGCCCAGGCAGGCTACAGCTGCAGTCAGGCTGCTGTATACATCTAATCCCAGCATGCATAAAGCCATAATCCCCAGAGCCAGAAACATCATGTAGAGAAAGAAAAACTGCGCTATATTAGTTACCAGCTCTTCCCCTAATACCCGGCCCCCAAAATGTACGGACAGCACTGCTTTGGGATGGATCATTTTCTTAAGTTCGATCACCCCGCGGTGAAACATGATCAAATATCGGCCCGGCTTAATGTTTCCACCAGTTGAACCTATACATCCGCCTACGAACATCATCAGAAAGATTACTCCGGCGGCCATAGCCGGCCAGCGCTCATAGTCAGCAGTGGCAAAACCGGTAGTGGTCATAATTGATACTACCTGGAAGACAGCGGCCCTCAGTTTTTCCTCCAAGCCGGAGAATAATCCGGCAGCCTCCAGGCTTAAGGCGGCAAGCAGACTGGCCACAATCACTATAGTCGCATACAGTTTAAATTCCGGGTTCCTGGTATAGACCAAGGGACTGCGCTCTTTATAGGCTAAATAATGCAAGGTAAAATTAGTTCCCCCTATGAACATAAATATTATAATGGTCCATTGGATAAAGGGGCTGCTGTAATAGCCGATACTGCTGTTCTTGGTCGAAAAGCCCCCGGTCGCCAAAGTAGCAAAAGTGTGACAGAGGGCGTCGAACAGGTCCATGCCAAAAATAAGCAGCAGCACGGCACAGGCTGCGCTTAATACTATGTAGGTTATCCAGAGCTTCTGGGCGGTTTCTTTTATGCGCGGGCTAATTTTATCCGAAATAGGCCCTCCAGGAACCTCGGCCTTAAAGAGCTGATTACCCCTGGCCCCCATTCCGGCGGCAACGGCAATAAAAAGGGCTATGATTCCCATGCCTCCCAACCATTGGGTAAGGCAGCGCCAGAACATCAGTCCCTTGGGCCAGGCTTCCACATCTTTAACCACACTGGCGCCGGTAGTAGTAAAACCGGATACGGTTTCAAAAAAGGCATCGGCAAACGAAGGCAGATAGCCCGAAAATAAAAAAGGCAGGGCTCCGAAAATGGAAGCGATGATCCATCCCAAGCTCACCACGGCAAAACTTTCTTTAAGATTCATGCTTTCTTTGGTGGCAAAAAGATACTTAAGCAGCAGTCCACTGGCGACGGTCACTGCTGCTGCCAAAAGTATACTTCCGGTAATGCCTTCGTTATAAATTATGGACCAAGGCAGGCAACTCAGCATGGCGATACCGATAATTGCTATCAATAGTCCCAGGTTACTTATTATCACTGCCGGTCTGATCAAGATATTTTACCTCCGTCAAGAAAGAGGCGCTCAGTTTTATGAATGCTCTTAAGCATGGAAAATACCATCAACCGATCATGGGGCATGATTCTAAAACTGCCGTCAGGGATAATCACCTCATCTCCCCGCATCACCGCTCCTAATACTGAGCCGCTGGGAAATCTTATATGGCGGAGTTCCTTGTTGACTGCGGCGGAACCAGGCTGAGCCAGCAGTTCCAGCATTTCCGCCCGATCTTCACCGAAGATGGTAACGGAAATGATATCCCCCCGCCTTACATATTTCAGAATAACTCCCGCCGTTAACATGCGCGGATTCAGAATGGAATCAATCCCAATCTGCTCCACCAGGGGTATAACTTCAGTTCGTTTGATCTGGCAAACCGTTTTCTTAGCCCCCATATTACGTGCTATCAGACAGCAGAGGACATTGATCTTGTCATCATCGGTTACGGCTATGAAAAGGTCCGAACCGGCGATATTCTCCTCCTGCAACAGCTGATAGTCACTGCCGTCGCCATGAATCACCAGGGCATGCTTAAGTTTCTGCGATATTTGCCGGGCTCGCAAAAGCTCCTTTTCAATAATCTTAATCTGTAAATCCGGACGCTTTTGTTCCAGAATCTGAGCCAGATAAAGTCCGGTACGGCCACCTCCCAGTATGGTTATATGCTCAACCCGGGGGGTATTAAAGCCCAGCATCTTTTCTACTTCCCTCATTTCAGTAGTCCGAGCCATAATATTGATGTGATCCCCTGACTCCAGGACATCGTCGCCGCGTGGCACCAGGATTTTCTGCTGGCGCTCAATGCAGATTATATTGTATGGCACAGTGGTGTTCAAGTCCTTGATTTTCTTGCCGATCAAAGCGGAGTTTTTTTCAATCTCCAATTCCAGCATCTGGACTTTACCCATGGCATAATAGTCAACGTTCATGGCCTCCGGGTGCCCGACTATCTGGGCTATTTCTATAGCCGTAACCCGTTCGGGATTAATAATCAGGTCTATTCCCATAGCTTCTTTAAAAGAAATATCCTTGACCTCCAGGTATTCCGGGTTACGCACCCGGGCTACGGCAGTCTTTACTCCATATTTTTTACCCAGCAGACAGGATACCATATTAAGTTCATCAAATTCGGTAACTGCCAGCAGCATATCCGCACTGCGGACACCGGCGGCCTCCAGTATGGATGTGGATGAACCGCTACCGCAGATTACCTGTACATCCAGGTTCTCTTCCAGTATTTCCTGTCTTTCCTGAGACTGTTCAATTACCACCACATCATGGTCTTCGCTGGAAAGCAGGTGCGCTATGCTGTAACCCACTTTACCGGCGCCAATAATAATAACCTTCACCCATAATCACCTGCGTAATCTTATTTAGGTTTCAAGCTTCCCTATTGCGGTTTTCTCTTAAGTTGATCCCGACTTCATATTATATTCATTGCCGGGCAAAAGCAAATAGATTTTACCCGCGGCCATTATCAAGTTTAACTACCAATTCATCCTCAGGCCATTCTTTTGTAACCATTCTTTATTTTCCTTATAATCCGGTATAATCTGAGCTACTAAAGCCCAAAACTTACGGGAATGATTAAGCTCCAGCAGATGGCATAATTCATGTACCACTATATAGTCCACCACCCTTTCCGGCGCCATTATTATCCTCCAGTTAAAATTGAGATTGCCCCGGGCACTGCAGCTTCCCCACCTGCACTTTTGGGACTTTATAACTATTCGCCCCGGTACTCGGGCAATTCTATCCTCATAGCAGGCTATCCTCTCGGTAATTTTTTCCCTGGCCTGCCGGCGATACCAGGTTTCCAGCCCCTCTTTTACCATCCCCCTATGGGAGCTTGGAATAAGCAGAACCAGCTTATCCCGGTCAAGCCTTACCTCCATCTGGGACAAGGAAGGCTTAGGTTCCAGGTGCAGATAATATTCACGTCCCAGATATAAAAATAATTCACCCTCCTTAAACTGATGGGGGGTAATAGCCAGGCTCTTAAAATACTCTATCTGCTTCAATATCCACCGGGCTTTACTCTCTACCTGCTCCCGTATCGTCCTTTTACTGGTTCCCAGCGGCGCCAGTACGGTGACCTGCCCACCGGCATCCACCTTAATGGTTATATTCTTACGTTTACGCAAAATTATTTGACCTTGAATCAATTGATTTCCATATTTAAATAACAGCAGATCGGAAGAGCGTCG
>DHCD01000071.1 GCA_002398105.1 Syntrophomonas sp. UBA4911 | reverse complement strand
AAGCTTGCCAGGGGGTGAAGAACTGGTAGGGATGAATCATTCAAAGGAGGAAAGATAATGGACTTCAAACTCAGCGAAGAACATGAAATGATCAGACAGTCGGTAAGAAACTTTGCGGAAGGAGTATTAGCCCCGGGTGTAGTTGACCGAGATGAAAAAGAATATTTTGATCGTAATACCTTCGATCAAATGGGACAACTAGGACTCACAGGCATTCCCTTTGCAGAGAATTACAGCGGCGCCGGGATGGATTATGTCGCCTATGCCATCGCCGTAGAAGAACTGGGCCGGGTTGATCCATCGGCAGCCGATACTCTTTCCACTCACGTAAGCCTGGGCAGCTGGCCGATTTTGGCTTATGGCAGCGAAGAACAAAAACAAAAATTCCTGGTGCCTATGGCCCAGGGGATTAAACAGGGGGGGTTTGGCCTCACTGAATCCAATGCCGGTTCCGATGCCCTGGCCATGAGCTGTAAAGCAGATCCGGACGGAGACAGCTATGTACTGAACGGAACAAAAATATTTATTACCAATGCCGGATCAGCCGATATATATGTAGTATTTGCGCGTACCGGCCCGAAAGAATTAAGAAGTAAGGCTTTCAGTGCCTTCATCGTAGAAAAAGGCACTCCCGGCTTCACCTTCGGAAAATTTGAAAAAAAGATGGGGTTAAGAGGCACCCAGAACTGTGACCTGGTCTTTGAAGATTGCAGAATACCTAAAGAGAACCTCCTGGGTAAAGAAGGAGAAGGTTTTAAGATCGCCATGCAGACTCTGGACGGCGGAAGGATAGGGATTGCCGCCCAATCAGTCGGTATTGCCCAGGGCGCTTATGAAGCGGCACTGGCCTATGCCAAACAGAGAGTACAGTTCGGCAAACCTATTGCCAGCCTGCAGGCTATACAATTCAAGCTGGCCGATATGGCCATAGAGATACAAGCATCAAGACTTTTAACCTATGAGGCGGCCTGGAGAAAGAGCCAGCATCTTGACTATGCAACCGCTGCCGCCATCGCCAAAGTAAAAGCATCGGAAACCGCTAATAAAGTAGCCAACCAGGCGGTACAGATTCACGGCGGCTATGGCTATACCCGTGAATTCCCGGTGGAGAGAATGATGCGCGATGCTAAAATTACTGAACTCTACGAAGGTACCAGCGAGATTCAGAGAGTCGTTATAAGCAACAGTATATTACGTTAATAAATGATAGAAGGTGCGATTCATGAATTATGAGGATAAAATAAAAACCTGGGACTCCTTACAACCAGGCAATACCGAAACCATGACCAAGACCATGACCGAATCCGATGTCATGCTTTGGGTAGGCATTACCGGAGATATGAATCCGGTGCACATTGACAAAGAATATGGTAAAACCACCCGTTTTAAGGATGTAGTAGTGCCCGGCCTGTTAGTGGCCGGTCTGATATCAACCGCTGTAACCAAGGTTACTTTTGGCAATGTATATGCGATGCAGAATTTGAAATTTGTTAAACCGGTTTACATCGGCGATACTATTACGGCTACGGCAGTAATAAAGGAAAAGCTGGAAGAAAAACATATGGTACAGATAGAAACCACCTGTGTCAATCAAAAAGATGAGATAGTCATTGTTGGTGAAGGCAGGGAATATATACTCGGTTAAGCAGAGGGCTGCTCAATAAATGCGGGGAATATAGAGAATGTGAGGAATTATTGGATAGATCGGATATAATTAATATAGGGGCGGGGAAAACCTGATTATGCATGACATGAAGCCTCCTGTGGTTATCACAGAAGGCTTCATTAATTAAAATCTGCAATATCTTGCGGCTGATTCCTGCCATAGTATTGAGCCGGCCGGCTTTAGTGGGAAAAAATTAGTTGCCGGCAATGCGGTGGGGGGTTGTCTCCGGGATATCAATGGAATAATAATATTTTTATAATACATTAAAGGGGATGTTAAAGTGAAAGAAGTAGTTATTGTCAGCGCATGTCGTACCCCGGTCGGCACATTTGGCGGAGCCTTAAAGGATACCCCGGTAGCAGATCTGGGTAAAGTGAGCATGGAAGAAGCGGTAAAAAGAGCTGGAATTGATCCTGCCGTTATTGATGAAGTTGTATTCGGCTGTGTGATTCAGGCCGGTCAGGGTCAGAATGTAGCCCGTCAGTCCATGATAAAAGCGGGCATCCCTAAAGAAACCACTGCTTTTACCATCAATAAAGTCTGCGGATCAGGCTTGAGAGCCGTAAGCCTGGCAGCTCAGATAATAAAAGCCGGTGACGCTGATGTTATCCTGGCCGGCGGTATGGAGAACATGAGCAATGCCCCCTATATCCTGGAAAAGGCTCGCTACGGATATAGAATGAACGATGGCCGGATAGTTGACTGTATGATAAAAGACGGTCTGTGGGAAGCCTTTAACGATTATCATATGGGTATTACCGCTGAGAATATTAACGAGCAATGGGGCATAACCAGAGAAGAACAGGATGAGTTTGCCTTAAGAAGCCAGCAGAGAGCTGCGGCAGCTATAGCCTCGGGCCGTTTCCAGGATGAAATCGTTCCGGTGGTAGTAAAAGGCAAAAAGAGTGATATTATTTTTGATACCGATGAACACCCTCGGGCCACAACTTTAGAAAAAATGGCGGCTTTAAAACCTGCTTTCAAGAAAGGCGGCAGCGTAACCGCAGGCAATGCCTCGGGTATTAACGATGGTGCGGCAGCGTTGCTGGTTATGTCCCGGGAAAAGGCTGACCAACTGGGGGCCAAGCCTATAGCCAGAATAATAAGCTATGCTTCCGCTGGTGTAGATCCCAAGATCATGGGTATAGGCCCGGTTCCGGCCGCTACCCAAGCTCTGAAAAAGGCCGGACTGACAGTAGATGATATTGATTTAATAGAAGCCAATGAAGCGTTTGCGGCTCAGTCTCTAGCGGTAGCTCGCGAAATGGGATGGGCTGACAAGATGGAGAAAGTCAACGTTAACGGCGGGGCCATTGCCCTTGGTCATCCGGTAGGCGCTTCCGGTGCCAGAATACTGGTTTCCCTGCTGTATGAAATGATGAAGCGGGAATCCCGTTATGGATTGGCTACCCTATGTATTGGCGGCGGTATGGGTACGGCCGTGGTAGTAGAACGCATGTAATATTGTATTAACCCAGGGGCCGGTTGGGCCGTGCCCCTTACCCCTCTAAAACTGAATATGCCGGTCATAATAAAAGAGGCTCTTCCGCAATCCGCTTTTGGATTAGAGGCAGCCTCTTTTGCCGCGCGGGCAGCGGCAGAATTAAATTATTATTGCACAATTATGCATGCGGCTGTATAATTATAAATATTTGCAGCAGCTTTGGCGCCAGATTATAAAGGAGGCCTCATAAATTGTATAAAATAGGAATAGTGGGAGACGGATATACAGCGGCTGATCTCCTGCGCTTGTTGGCCGGTCATGATGAAGTGGAAGCGGTGTGTCTGCTCTCCACCGAAAACGTAGGCCGAAGAGTGGATGCTCTCTATCCCCAGCTCATCGGTTTTACCGATCTGGTATGTGAAGAAAGCCGCCCGGAGAACTTAATCGGCAGATGTGACGCCGTATTTCTGGCTCTTCCCCATGGCCTGTCCGCAGTTATGGTTCATAAACTGCTTCCTGCCGGAATTAAATGTGTTGACCTGGGGGCAGATTTCAGACTTAAAAGCCCGGCGCTCTATGAAAAATATTATGATAAAGTTCATGAAGCTCCTGAACTGCTGCAGGAAGCTGTCTATGGTCTGCCGGAACTGTATCGGGAAAAAATAAAGGAAACTTCCCTGGTAGCCAACCCCGGCTGTTTCCCGACCGGAGCCATATTACCGCTGGCGCCTCTGCTGGCCCGGGGATTGCTGCAGACCGAGGGAATAATAGTAGACTCGAAAAGCGGAGTCTCAGGCGCCGGGCGTACTCCGAAGCCAAGCAGTCATTTCTGTGAAGTAAACGAAGGGATTCATGCTTACGGGGTGGGAACTCACCGCCATGGGCCCGAGATAGCCCAGGAATTGAGCTTTGCTGCCGGCCGGCCGGTGGAGATGATATTTACTCCTCACCTGGTACCGATGAACCGGGGGATTTTAACCACCGCCTATGCTTCCCTGCGGCCGGGTGTCAAAGCTGCTGCCGTACGCGAAGCACTGGAGGAAAAGTATCAAGGAGAGAACTTTGTGAAAATACTGCCGCCTGGGGTTATGCCTCATACCAAGTGGGTATACGGCAGCAATATCGTGCAGATAGGGATTTATGCCGATCAGGAAAGCGGCCGGGTAATACTGATATCGGTGCTGGATAATCTGACCAAAGGGGCTTCGGGTCAGGCCATCCAGAATCTTAACCTTATGCTGGGCATAACTGAAGGCAAAGCCCTTAACTTTCCCGGGGTACACCCGTAAAATTATACTGCTGGAGGATAAGATGATAAAGATCAACGAAGGGGGAATTACTGCGCCTCAGGGCTTTTGGGCCCAGGGAGTAAGCGCAGAAATAAAGAAAAAAGACAGAAAAGACCTGGCTCTCATATATTCAACTGTCCCTTGCCATGCCGCCGGAGTCTATACCGGCAACCGGGTACGGGCTGCCTGTATTGACCTCAATCGGGAGCATTTGCAGGATGGAAGAGCCCAGGCGATAGTAGTGAATAGCGGCAACGCTAATGCCTGCACCGGGCCCCAGGGGATGATCGACACCCGGCGTATGGCCCAGCTCAGTGCGGAATTGCTGAGCCTTAAACCCCGGGATATAATTGTAGCCTCAACCGGAGTTATCGGGGTAGCCATGCCCATGGAACGGATTGAAGCAGGTATACGGCAGGCGGCTCAAGCTCTCTCGGCCGATGGCGGTCATAATGCCGCCCAGGCTATAATGACCACCGACCTTAAAAATAAAGAAATCGCAGTTGCTATTGAAATTCAGGGAGTGCCGGTACGTATCGGGGCCATGGCCAAAGGGTCGGGCATGATCCATCCCAATATGGCAACTATGCTGGCTTTTATCACCACCGATGCCGACATCAGCGGCCAATGTTTGGAAAAAGTTCTTAAGGATTCGGTCAACCGCTCTTATAATATGATCAGTGTTGACCGGGATACTTCCACCAATGACATGGCGGTAATATTAGCCAATGGTTTGGCAGGCAACCCGGTTATTGATGATGAAAAGGGGGCAGACTATCAGCAATTTAAGGCTGCCCTGGATTATGTGAACATATTGCTGGCCCAGATGATAGCCCGGGATGGCGAAGGGGCCAACCATCTGATTGAAGTCCAGGTAAAGCATGCGGCCGATGAGCGGACCGCCCGGCTTATAGCCCGCTCCATAACCGCCTCCAACCTGACCAAGGCGGCAGTATTCGGAAAAGACGCCAACTGGGGACGTATACTTTGCGCCGCCGGGTACTCGGGAGCCGATTTTGATGTGGACCGGACCGATATCTATCTGGGTACGGAAAAGATGGCGGAAAACGGCACAGGGTTGGTATTTGATGAAGCCAAGGCCCGGGCGGAGCTGGAACAGGAAAAAGTCGTCATCACCGTCGACCTTAAATCCGGCGACAGTGAAGCCACCGCCTGGGGCTGCGACCTTTCCTACGAGTACGTGCGCATCAACGCCGATTACCGAACCTGATAGCCAAATTCATATACAGATTTTTGAAATAAAAAGCTTGAAGGGGGAATGTGATATGCTGGTATCGGCTCTGGAAAAGGCGGAAATTCTGGTTGAAGCTTTGCCTTACATAAAAGAGTTTTACGGCAAAAAAGTAGTGATAAAATACGGCGGAGCGGCCATGACTGATTGTGAATTGAAGCAAAAAGTCATGCAGGACATAGTACTGATGAAATTTGTCGGTATGCATCCGGTAGTGGTTCATGGGGGAGGGCCGGAAATCAACCGGATGCTCAACCGGCTGAACATAGAAAGTCATTTTGTCGGCGGACTCAGGGTGACCAGCCAGGAAATAATGGAGATCGTGGAGATGGTACTGGGAGGCAAGGTAAATAAGGAAATCGTAGCGGGCATTACCGGTGCCGGAGGAAGAGCCGTGGGCATATCGGGCAAAGACGGCAATCTGATTGAGGCGCGGGCCATTGACCAGGGAGCAATGGGGTTTGTAGGTGAAGTAACGCGTATAAACCCGCAGATAATTGAGACAGTAATAGAAAACGGCTACATCCCGGTTATTGCCCCTATAGGCCGGGGTTCTGATCACGAGAGCTATAATATCAACGCCGATCTGGTGGCCTCAGCTATTGCCGTGGCTATAAAAGCCGACAAATTAGTGCTGTTAACCGACGTACCCGGGCTGCTGAAAGACCCTGAAAACAGTGAGTCCCTGATATCGGTACTCAGATTAAGCGAAGTGGACGACTATGTGCAAAGGGGGATTATAGCCCGGGGAATGCTGCCCAAGGTTCAGTGTTGTATAGAGTCGGTCCGGGGCGGAGTAGGGCGCACCCATATTATTGACGGGCGTCTGTCCCATTCCATACTGCTGGAGATCTTCACTGACCAGGGTATAGGCACCATGGTGGTTGATGGGTAGTGACAATGAGGCGGAGCAGGGAGGCTTTTATGCCCCTACTCCTATTCTTACCAGGGTATTGAGGTAATCAGGTCGGAAAAGGAGAGATAAAGTGATGACTAATAATGAAATCGCAGCCAAAGGGCAGGAATATGTGTTGAATAACTACGGGCGCTTTCCCATTGCTCCGGTCAAAGGCAAAGGCAGTTACCTCTGGGATGCCAATGGCAAGCAATACCTGGACTTTGTGGGAGGCATTGCGGTGTGTATTTTGGGACATTGCCATGATGAACTTATCCGGGTTCTGCAGGAACAATCGCGGCAGCTCTGGCATGTATCCAACCTCTACTGGATCAAGCCCCAGGTGGATCTGGCCGAAAAACTGATTAACAATTCGGGTCTGGGTAAAGTATTCTTCTGCAATAGCGGCGCGGAAGCCAATGAAGCTGCCATCAAACTGGCCCGTAAATATTTTTATCGCCGGAAGGAAGAGCAGAGAAACGAAATCATTGTATTCAATGATTCGTTTCATGGTCGTACCCTGGGTACCCTGGCGGCGACCGGGCAGGAGAAATATCGGTTAGGTTTCGCTCCTCTGCCAGCAGGTTTTCGCTATGCCGACTTTAATAACCTGCCCTCAGTGGAACAACTGATAAATGAAAATACCTGTGCCATAATGGTGGAACCGGTACAGGGCGAAGGAGGGATAAAACCGGCCGAACCTAACTTCCTGCGCGGATTAAGAAAAATCTGTGATCGGGAAGGGATATTGCTTATCTGTGACGAAGTGCAGAGCGGCATGGGCAGAACCGGGAAACTGTTTGCCTATCAGACCTATGGAGTGCTTCCGGATATTGTAACCATGGCAAAGGGCCTGGGGGGAGGGATGCCCATCGGGACGATGATAGCCAGCGATAAAGCTGCTTCCGGCTTTGCTCCGGGAGATCATGCCTGCACTTTCGGCGGTAATCCCCTGTCTACCGCGGTCGGTAATCAAGTAATGGATATAGTTACCGGAGAGGGGTTCCTCGACCGGGTCAATGACCTGGGTAAATACCTGGTTGGTGCTCTGCAAGGTATAAAGGACAGCCGGATCATCAATATAAGGGGACGGGGCCTCATGCTGGGGATAGAATTCGACAGTGATATCAAGGAACTGGTCAATATTTGCATGCAGAAGGGATTGCTGGTGCTGGGGGCCGGAAACCGGGTACTGCGCCTGGTGCCTCCCCTGAACATAAATGAGACCGAGATAAACCAGGCGGTAAATATAATTAAAGAAGCGCTGAAAGACTGGTGAGGATAAGAAGAGCGTCAAAAGCAGGTGACTTGACGCTTTTTACTCGCACACGATAAAAGGGAGGATGGAATCATTGTTTAAATTAGAGGATATCTTACGGGGGCGTGACTTTATAAGCATTCATGACTTCACTAAGGAGGAGATTGAGTATATACTCAAGGCGGGAGCGGAGATAAAGCAGATGCAGAAACAGGGCGTTGCTCATCATTACCTGGCCGGCAAGACCCTGGGCATGATATTCCAGAAATCCTCTACCCGTACCCGGGTTGCTTTTGAGGTAGGTATGTACCAGCTGGGCGGGCATGCGCTCTTCCTGAGCCCCCGGGATATCCAGCTGGGCCGGGGGGAGACGATCAAAGATACGGCTCAGGTATTGGCCCGGATGCTGGACGGCATCATGATTCGCACCTTTGACCATGAGGAGGTGCTGGAACTGGCTCGCTGGGCTGACATTCCGGTAATAAACGGCCTGACTGACCTTCTCCATCCTACTCAGGTAATAGGGGATCTGATGACTATCAAGGAATATAAAGGCCAGCTCCGGGGACTTAAACTGGCCTTCGTAGGGGATGGAAACAATGTAGCGCACTCCCTGCTTTTTGGCGGGGCCAAAGTGGGAATGGATGTGGTCATCGCTTCGCCGGGAGGGTATGAACCTGATGCCGGCATATTGGCAGCGGCACGTCAGGATGCGGCCCAGACCGGAGCCGCTCTGGCAGTAGTAAAAGACCCGGAAGAAGCTGTGGCGGGAGCTGATGTTATCTATACCGATGTCTGGGCCAGTATGGGACAGGAGGAAGAAGCTGAGGAAAAAGAAAAGCAATTTCTGGCCTACCAGGTAAATCGGCAACTCCTGAGCCGGGCTAAAAAAGATGCCATTGTTCTGCATTGCCTGCCGGCCAAGCGGGGTAAAGAGATTACCGACGAAGTTATGGACGGACCGCAATCAGCAGTCTTTGCCGAGGCTGAAAACCGTCTCCATGCCCACAAGGCAATTATGGCTTTAACCATGTGATCAGCAATGCGCGATTGCTTCATACAGACTTTTGCCTATTAAGCTAAATATTAGTTTAATAGGATAATCTATACAGATCAGGAGGGGTTTACTACGGATAAAATAATATTAGCCTATTCCGGGGGACTTGATACTTCAATCATAATACCCTGGTTAAAAGAGAACTATGGCTACGAGGTAATTGCCTTCTGCGCCGATCTGGGGCAGGGGGAGGAACTGGAACCGGTGCGGGAAAAAGCCGTCAAATCCGGCGCTTCTAAAATATATGTGGAAGACTTGGCGGCGGAATTCGTAACCGATTACTGTTGGCCGGTACTTAAGGCGGGAGCGGTTTATGAGAAAAAATATCTGCTGGGGACTTCCTTTGCCCGTCCCCTGATTGCCAAGAAAATGGTGGACATTGCTGCCCGGGAAGGGGCGACCGCCATTTGTCATGGGGCTACCGGCAAAGGCAACGATCAGGTGCGCTTTGAACTGGGAATAAAGGCCTTAAATCCGAGTCTGAAAATAATTGCGCCCTGGCGGGAGTGGGATATCCGTTCCCGGGAGGATGCTATTGAATATGCCGCCCGGCATGGTATTGAAGTGCCGGTTACCAAGGAGAAGATATACAGCCGGGACCGCAATCTGTGGCATATTTCCCACGAGGGCGGAGTTCTGGAAGATCCGGCCCATGAAGCCCCGGATGATCTTCTGGTTCTGACCGTTCCGCCGGAGCAGGCTCCTGATCAGCCGGCTTATATAGAGATAGGTTTTGAACAGGGAATTCCGGTAGCCCTGGACGGCAAGCTTTACGACCCGGTAGAACTGCTCAGCCGGCTCAATGCCCTGGGGGGAGCTAATGGAGTAGGTATTGTCAGCATTGTGGAAAACCGCCTGGTAGGCATGAAATCCCGCGGTGTTTACGAGACCCCGGGCGGCACCATTCTGCATACCGCCCATGATGAACTGGAGCGGCTTACCCTGGATCGCCGCACGCTGCAGTTTAAAGAGCAAATGGCCAGCAAATATGCCGAGCTGGTTTATGACGGCAACTGGTTCAGCAAGCTCAAGCAGGCTATGGACGCCTTTATTGACGAGACTCAGAAGACCGTTACGGGAACCGTCAAGCTCAAGCTCTACAAGGGGAGTTGCGACGCGGTAGCTTCCCGCTCACCCTATTCCTTGTACAATGAAGAACTGGCTACTTTCGGCGCCGACGAAATCTACAGCCAGAAAGATGCCCAGGGCTTTATAAATCTGTTTGGCCTGCCTCTGACGGTGCAGGCCATGGTTAATCATAAATTAGCAGGAAATTAATAGATAATTGGAAGAAAGATTGAGAAAATAGAAGTAAATAGAAAGAGACGGGACAAAAATCCGGGCAGGGTAGGATAATAGGCCTATCCTGCCTCTTTTTGCCGGAAAGCTGGATCAGGAAATAATAGCATTATTATAAAAACCTTTGCTAAGTGAGCATAATGTTTGGTTTTTGCATGAAAAGGGCTGATTAAGGAATTATATATGTTTGAAGCAGCACCCCGGTTAAACTATAATAAACTACAGCATATTGTATCTGTAAAATTTTAAACCATATATATTGTGTTTATAAGGAGGAAGCTGATGAGTTTGAACAGTATAAGGAAGCGTGACGGTCGTATCGTTCCCTTTGAGAGAGAAAAGATAGTCAATGCTATTTATAAAGCGGCCCGGGCGGTAGGGGGCCGAGACTATGAAACGGCTGAAAAACTGGCCGATAAAGTTATTGAGCTGGCTGGCTACCACTATCTGGACAGCTATGAAATAGCTACGGTTGAGGAAATTCAGGATCTGGTGGAGAAGGTTCTGGTTAAAAACGATCATTACAAGACGGCCAAAGCCTACATACTGTACCGCAGGCAGCATGAAGTCATAAGAGAGAGCCGGCAGCTTATCCAGAATACCGAAATCATAGAGAAATACCTGGATCGCAGCGACTGGCGGGTAAAAGAGAACTCCAATATGAACTTCAGCCTGCAAGGCATGAATTTTCACATTTCCTCCATAGTCACCAGTCAGTACTGGTTAAACCAGATATATACCGAGCAGATGAAGGAAGCCCAGCAGAGCGGGGATTTCCACATGCATGACCTGGGCATACTGGCGGTTTATTGTGTGGGCTGGGACCTACAGGATTTAATCCGGGAAGGGTTCAAGGGCGCCCGGGGTAAAGTGGTCAGCAGGCCGGCCAAGCATTTCCGTACCGTTTTGGGGCAGATCGTAAACTTTTTCTATACTCTGCAGGGTGAAGCTGCCGGAGCTCAGGCATTTTCCAATTTCGATACCTTGCTGGCGCCTTTCATTTACTATGACAACCTCAATTATGAGCAGGTAAAACAGAGTCTGCAGGAATTTATATTTAACGTTAACGTACCTACCCGGGTAGGTTTTCAGACGCCATTCACCAATATTACCATGGATCTTAAAGTCCCCGGGTACTTTAAAGACCAGAGCGTTATTATCGGCGGCAAACTTATGGACAAGACTTACGGGGAATTCCAGGCCGAAATGGATATGCTGAATCAGGCCTTTGCCGAAGTTATGATGGAAGGAGATGCCGAGGAACGGGTATTTACCTTCCCTATCCCCACTTATAATATTACCCGGGACTTTGACTGGGACAGCCCCAAGTACGATAGAATATGGGAAATGACAGCTAAATATGGTATACCGGGATTTGCCAACTATATTAATTCCGACATGGATCCCGAAGATGCCCGCAGCATGTGCTGCCGCCTGCGTTTGGACAATCGCGAGCTTAGAAAACGGGGCGGGGGACTGTTTGGCTCCAATCCCCTGACCGGATCGGTAGGGGTAGTAACTATAAACATGCCCCGTATCGGCTACCTGGCCCGGGACAGGGAAGACTATTTCCACCGCTTGACCGATATCATGGATATGGCCAGCGACAGTCTGGAAATCAAGCGCAAGATACTGGAAGGTCTCACTGAGTCCGGACTCTATCCCTATTCTCAGTTTTACCTGCGCGGGGTAAAAGAAGCTACCGGCAAGTACTGGATTAACCATTTCTCCACCATTGGACTGGTAGGGATGAACGAATCCTGCTTAAATTTCCTGGGTCAGGACATCGGCAGTGAGGAGGGCTATCGTTTTGCCCTGGAAGTCCTGGAATTTATGAGAGGACGGATACAGCAATACCAGGAAAAGACCGGCAGCCTATATAACCTGGAAGCCACCCCGGCCGAGGGAGTAAGCTACAGCCTGCCCCAGAAAGACCGGAGCCGTTTCCCCGATATTATAGTAGCCAACCATGAAGCTGTGAAGCATGAGGGGGCCGAGCCTTTCTATACCAACTCCACCTTCCTGCCGGTAGGCTATACCGACGACCTGTTCCTGGCCATGAAGATGCAGGATCCTCTGCAGGCTAAATATACTGGGGGTACCACCTTCCACATTTTCCTGGGAGAAGCAGTACCCGATATCAACTCGGTAAAAATGCTGATCAAAAAGGCCTGTGAACAGTTTAAGATGCCTTATTTTTATATTTCGCCTACCTTCAGCATCTGTCCTCAGCACGGTTACCTGACCGGAGAGCACTTTACCTGCCCCAGTTGCGAAGCGGAAGGCAAGGAAACCTGCTGCGAGGTATACTCCCGGGTGGTAGGTTATCTGCGCCCGGTAGACCAGTGGAACGAAGGCAAGCAGTCTGAGTTCAGAAGCAGGAAAACTTATAAAGTGGTGTAAATCATGAAATTTGCGGGATTAGTAAAACAGAGCCTGACTGATTACCCCGGGAAGATAGCCGCCGTGCTGTTTTCCCGGGGCTGCAATTTGCGCTGCCCTTTCTGCCATAACGCCCATCTGCTGGTAAGACCCGGGCGCAATGAGGCTGTTGCGGGGGAAATAGAAGACCAGGATTTGCTGGCCTTTCTGCAGGAGCGGAGCGGTTTTTTGGATGCGGTGGTATTCAGCGGCGGAGAGCCTACGATAAATCCGGAACTCCCGGAGGTGATCAGGCGGGTCAAAAATACCGGCTATCTGGTTAAACTGGATACCAACGGCCATAATCCGCTGATGCTGACCCAATTGCTGGCCGACGATTTGCTGGACTACGTGGCCATGGATATTAAGGCGCCATTGGATTATAAGAAATACCTGGAAGCCAGTGGCAGGCTGAGTTCAGAAGACTTTTTCAATGTGCGGGCGGCCATCAACCTGCTGCAGAATAGTGCTGTTGAGGTTGAGTTCAGAACTACGGTGGTACCGCTCTGGCATAGGGCGGAGGATATGGTGGCTATAGCCCGTCACATCAAAGGAGCCCGGCTGTACTGCCTGCAGCAGTTTAATCCCCGTGCCACCCTGGATCCCGGACTTTCGAGCGTAAAGCCCTATAGCAAGGAAGAGTTGCTGGAGCTGGCCCGGCTCTGTCAACCCTATGTGGATTTAGTCCGGGTACGTAATATATAATCCCCTAAAAAAGCCAAAAAAAAGTCAATTTCCCGTATATAAAGCTGCCTTGATTTGGGTTAGAATATAAACTGCAGCAGTAAATAATATTATTGAGGTGTAATTTATGAAACTGTGGAGCGGCCGTTTCACCAAAGAAAGTGACAGCCTGACCGAAGATTTTAATGCTTCCATAGCCTTTGACCGCCGCATGTATAACCAGGACATTGCCGGCAGCATAGCCCATGCGCGCATGCTGGCCAAGCAGGGAATAATTAACGCCGAGGAGAGAGACCTCATAATCAAAGGACTGGAGGAAATCAGGGAGGGCCTTGCCAGCGGCCAACTTCAATTCAGCGTGGAAGCTGAAGACGTACACATGAATATAGAAACCCTGCTTACCCGCCGCATAGGCGATGTGGGTAAGAAGCTGCATACGGCCCGCAGCCGCAACGACCAGGTAGCTCTGGACATACGCCTTTACCTGAGAGATGAGATAACCCTGATTCGGCAATACCTCCTGCAGTTGGAGGAGACCCTGCTGGAGCTGGCCCAAGAGCATATTAATACGATTATGCCCGGCTATACCCATTTACAGAAAGCCCAGCCTGTAACCCTGGCCCATCATCTGCTGGCCTATTTCGAAATGCTGCGCCGGGATCTGGAAAGGCTAAGCGATTGCTCCGCAAGAATGGACTACATGCCGCTGGGGTCCGGGGCTCTGGCCGGAACCGGCTTTGATCTGGACCGGGATTACGTCCGGGAACAATTGGGTTTTACCCATATTACCCGCAACAGTCTGGACGGGGTCAGCGACCGGGACTTTGCCCTGGAATTTTGCAGCTTCGCCAGTATCTTGATGATGCACTTGTCACGTTTTGCTGAAGAGCTCATACTATGGTCCAGTGAGGAATTTTCTTTTGTCGATATGGATGACGCTTTTTCTACCGGCTCTTCCATTATGCCGCAGAAGAAAAATCCCGATCTGGCTGAACTGGTTCGAGGAAAGACGGGAAGAGTATACGGAGATCTGATCACTCTTCTGACCCTTATGAAGGGACTTCCTCTGGCCTATAACAAAGACATGCAGGAGGACAAGGAAGCACTTTTTGATGCGGTGGATACAGTCAAAAAATGCCTGGTGGTTTTTGCCCCTATGCTGCGTACCGCCCGTTTCAGACCGGAAAAAATGGCGGCAGCGGCCCGAAGCGGCTTCACCAATGCTACCGATCTGGCCGACTATCTGGTACGCAAAGGGCTGCCTTTCCGGGATGCGCATGCCGTGGTGGGCAGAGCCGTCCTTTATTGTCTGGCTAACAATCTCTCCCTGGAAGATGTAGATATAGAAAAATACCGGGAGTTTTCGCCTCTGATTGCAGATGACATTTATAAATATATTGCGGTAGAAGAATGCGTTGCCCGGCGTACAGTGGCGGGAGGGCCTGCTCCGGAAACCGTTATCCGGGCATTGCGCGAAGCTGAGGAATGGATAAGGGGGATGGATGGGAGATGTATAACCTGAGTCGTTTCAACTGTGTTGATGGGAAACCTGATGAAGAACAGGTCGAAGCCTGGGCCGAATCATATTTTTACAACATAATGAACATTCTCAATGCTTTTTTCTCCCAGGTGGACGTTCCGGAAACCCTGGCCCGCATGAGTTGTATACCATTTGGCAAGCTGGTAGGCGAGGAACTGGAGGATGAGAGCGCGGAAGTAATTGTTATAGCCGTAGCTAAAGTTAATGAATTGGCAGAAATCGAAATGGAATTATTGCAGGCTTACCTGGCTGAATGATGAGAGTTGTGAAGCCGGCGAGCCCGGCTTACTTTTTGTGAGAACAAAATTTACAGAAACCCGTATCGGCTGCTAAACAACCATGATAAAATAATCATTGGCTAAATATTATTGGACAGGAGGTTCGGATCAGTGGAAAAGTGCAGCAGCTGCAAAAAACAATTTCCCGAGTCAACCCTTAAGACCATGGTACATATCATTGACAGGAAAGCCTACATTAAGAAAATATGCCCTTCCTGTCAATCCATAGTGCTTAATAACCCCAATTACTACTACCTGGGTGATGAAAAAAAGTCCCAGTAGGGGACTTACCCTAAATATTTGTTTAGATGAATCAGCAAAGATAAATCCTAATCTGCCGCTTTCTTGACGCCCAGGGATAATCCTGCTATCATCTATCTTGTCAATACCAATACCACCTTGCCGATGTGGCTCAGTGGCAGAGCAGCTGATTCGTAATCAGCAGGCCGGCGGTTCGAATCCGCCCATCGGCTCCATAGAAAGTAAGGCCCCTCCGAAGATGAGGGGTTTTTGTGTGAACGTTTTTGTTTTACATAAATTAGCAAAGTGCTCACATTTTGCTCACACTTGTTCACAAATATCAATTTTCGGAATCAGATGCGGAACTAATTAATTGGTCTTCAATGCCCCGGCATATTCCGGGATCTGCATTATATTAAGCCATGCTACAGCGGGAAATTCTGATGCTTTTGCATATATATTAATTAACGCTATTAAGCTGGCCTTACTGGAAGGGATAGATTAATAGGGCGACTGCAGGTAATCTGATAAAAGAGCAAAAAGCACTCCGTAAGGGGTGCTTTTCTTGTGACATAATATGCTAAACCTCATAGGAGTTGTCGCTAGGCGATTAGGTCACTTTCCCGAGAGGGGAAGGTGATGCTTATGATTACATATGGCGAATTGTTTGAATTCTGTCTGGTACTCATAGGAGTTATTTGCCTGTGCATCATGCTCAGAGAATAACATGGCCGCCTTCGTGTAAGGCGGCCTAAGCCCATTTACGGACCTGCCGCCATGCCAATAGCGGCAACTCTTATTAATTGCATGATAAAATCTGGAAAAAGAACCGTCGAATAAAGCTCTGGCTTAAGCCGCCCTATTTACTAAGCGATTGGGAATTTGGACGGCTATTTTATTTGAATAGGAGGACATTATTTTTCTTTTGGCCATATATTACCAGTAAGAAGGGATGGATAGGAAGTGACAGAAACAAAAAAACAAGAATGGTACAGCAATAAGGAACTCTATGAAATGCAAGTGACCTTGAGCAAAAAAATGGAGGCACTCTCAGCGGAACTCGGAAAAACCCAGGTTATGATCAGGGACTATAATAGTCTGCGGGAACGTATTGATAAATGCGAACAGCGGGTTGATCAGGTATACGGCATAAATCGTGGCAGCAAGGATATGTGGGGGTACGTAGTAGGAGGGATCGGTCTATTGCTGGCTTTTGTTTCATATGTTGCGAGGTGATTGATACGAAGAAAAACCGATTCTCAAAACTGGTTGTAGCGGCGGTGGTCCTGCTCAATACGGGATTTACCGCCGCTACTCTATTGTGTTCCTCCGCGTGGACTCTGAGCTTACTGCACTTATAGTGGCTTGGTTTGCGGTTAGGACCGGGTGAACTGTGGATGCTGGCCGAAGCTTATCTGGGCGGGCAGGCGGCCGGATGACAGAAGGGCTGCGACCCTAGGTTCTTGACTTTTCGCTATGGTCCTAATAAACAAAAGAGGCTATCTTCTTGATAGCCTCTTTAAGCTCTTAATATAAGTGGCGGAGAAGGGAGCTTAACCAGAATTTTCAGACTTTTTGGACCTCCGAATTTAATAAAGTAATTAACTAATTTGGGTTAACTAACTGAACTTGACCGACACACAGTAATTGGTTTAATTAACTGGAATTAACTAACTGATTTACCAAATAGGTTAAAAAGTACCTAACTGAAATATCTTATTTCTCCGCCACTTGAGAATATTATATTTTTCTGTGCGGAGTTGTCAATAGTTTTT
>DHCD01000085.1:1163-8531 GCA_002398105.1 Syntrophomonas sp. UBA4911 | reverse complement strand
TCCAGGGAAGATTACGAGCAAAAGGAGAATGGAGCATGAAAAAAATAATAGCATCGCTTATAATTATAGGTTTGCTGTTAACACCCCTGGCCGGCTGTAAGCAAACCGCCCGGCCGGTTCCGGATGACAAGCTGACTGAAGTTACGGTTCTGCTGGACTGGCTGCCCAACACCAACCATACCGGACTCTATGTGGCTAAAGATAAAGGCTATTTTAAAGCCGAAGGCCTGGAGGTCGAACTTCTGCAGCCGGGTGAAGGCGGTACTTCTCAATTATTGGCTGCCGGCAAAGGTGATTTCGGCATCAGTTATCAGGAGGAGATGACGGTGGCCCGCTCCGAAGATATTCCGGTGGTGGCCCTGGCCGCCATAATCCAGCATAATACCTCCGGTTTCGCTTCCCCGGTAGAAAAGGAGATCAAGAGTCCCGCCGATTTCGCCGGTAAAACTTACGGAGGCTGGGGCTCACCGGCAGAAACAGCTATGATCAAGGCTCTGATGGAAAAGTATGGAGCTGATTTCAATCAGGTCAACATGGTGAATATCGGTTCCGCCGATTTTTTCACCAGCATGCATAAGGGCATTGACTTTTCCTGGATTTACTGGGGCTGGACCGGAATTGAAGCCGAACAGCGGGACATGGATCTCAATTTCATTAAACTGCGGGATGAAAACGACGCTCTTGATTTCTATACTCCGGTTATAATAGCCAGTGAATCGAAGCTTAAAGGCCATCCGGAATTGGCGGAAAAATTCCTGCGGGCTTGCAGCAAGGGTTATGAATTTGCCGTCAAGCATCCGGAGGAAGCCGGAGAGATACTGCTAAAGAGCGTCCCCGATCTGGACCGGGACCTGGTTATGGCCAGCCAAAAGTATCTGGCTCAGGAATATCAGGCCGACGCTCCCCGCTGGGGTGAAATGAAGCAGGAAGTCTGGCAGAAGTATGCTGATTTCATGTATGAGAATAAGCTTATAAAAAAGAACATTGACCCGGCCCAGGCCTTCACCAATAAATATCTGCCCTGATTCCGGGAACAGGTTTTTGTCGCTGGGAGAGATGAATGTGGCTAAATTAGAGGTTGTAAATGTAAGCAAAACCCTGGAGGGGCTTCATACCCTGGATAATATCAGCCTGAAGCTCCGGGAGCAGGAGTTCGCAGTTATTCTGGGGCCCAGCGGCTGCGGTAAAAGCACCCTGTTAAATATTATCGCCGGTCTGCTCAAGCCGGATCAGGGCTGTGTCCGTATTGACGGGGAGGATTGGAGCGGGCGCACCGCCCGGGTCAGCTATATGCAGCAAAAAGACCTCCTCCTGCCCTGGAAAAATATCCTGGATAATGTGTCCATTCCCCTGCTCTTGAAGGGGTTCAAGAAGAATCAAGCCCGGGATACGGCCTGGAACTACCTGCAGGATTTCGGTCTGCAGGATTTTGCCGCTTATTATCCCCGGCAGCTTTCGGGCGGCATGAAGCAAAGAGCGGCATTGCTGAGGACCTATCTTTTTGCCAGCGACATCCTGCTCCTGGACGAGCCCTTCGCCGCCCTTGACGCCATTACCCGGCACAAAATGCAGGTCTGGTTAAAAGATCTGCGCCGGCGTTACCAGCCTTCAATTCTTTTTGTAACCCACGATATCAGCGAGGCTTTACAACTGGCCGACCGGATCTATGTTCTCTCCGCCCGCCCGGCAGGCGTCAAGCTGGAAATAGATCTGGCCGCTTTCTCTAACCGGGACGCAAAAGAGCAGCTGCAGGAAAGGATTTTGACCCTGCTGGAAGAGGAAGCGGGAATCAGATGACTTCGGCAAAACCAAGCCATATATTCCCTAAAGTCTCCGCGCTGTTTAATGAATCGGCGTTAATCCGCGTCTATTTACTTATTACCCGCCCATAGCCGGAGGCCGTACCCATAGGGCATACCCAAATAGGGCACAGGCAGGCAAGCAACAAAAAAATATTCCCACGGTTTCACTAGTTTTTTGACGCGGAATTTAAGGAATTCAGGGGAAGAAGGCGGAAGAGGGCTTTAATAAAATCCGCGTATTTCCCAAAGATTCCGTGGGTTCCGCGTCTATTTTAATTGATCTGGGTCAATCTGCGTCTATTTTCTAATTAAACCACCTGCAGATTTTCCTGACTGCCGTTTAATGAGCTCTCCCATTTTTTGCAGCGATCGCCCCAGTAGGCCAGCACCTGTGAATCCCGTTTGATGCAGACCACTTCGCAAAGATTGGGGCAGCCCTTGCATTCGCGGCTGCTTGATTTGAACTCCCCTTCCATAATAAAATCCTCTCCGCGGAACTTGCCCGCCGCCGGGCTCTGCTCCATCTGTTCCTGAGCCAGCAAGGCCGCGCCGATGGCGCCCATAACTTCATAAGGTCCGGGTACATGGACGGGACAATGCAATACCTTTTCAAAGGCTTTTCTGATACCGGCGTTGGCGGCCACCCCGCCTTGAAATACAACCGGTTCCTGGATTTTCTTGCCCTTGGCCACGTTATTGAGATAGTTTCTTACCAGAGCCTCGCAAAGTCCCATGATAATATCCTCCATCGGATACCCCATCTGCTGCTTGTGAATCATGTCCGATTCCGCAAACACGCCGCAGCGGCCTGCTATTCGCACTGCCTGCCGGGATTTCAGGGCCTGTTCGCCCAAATTCTCTATGGCTATATTTAATCGGGCTGCCTGCTGGTCCAGAAACGAACCGGTACCCGCAGCACAGACGGTGTTCATGGCAAAATCCTGCACTATCCCGTTTTTAAGGATAATTATCTTAGAATCCTGCCCGCCGATTTCAATTATGGTACGGACCCCGGGAAATATTGCCGATGCTGCTACCGCATGAGCCGTAATTTCATTTTTTACCACATCCGCCCCCAGTAAAACTTCGGCCAGATGGCGGCCGCTGCCGGTAGTTCCAACTCCCCTGATATTAAGGATTCCGCCATATTGTTGCTTAATCGCGGCAAAGCCTCTTTTAATAGCATTGACCGGGTTTCCCAGGGTACGCAAATAAATCTTCTCCCGGATATTGCCGTATTGATCCATGAGCACAAAGTTGCTGCTGACCGACCCGATATCAACTCCAAGAAACTGCTGCAATATTACATCCTCCTGTTAAAAATAGATTTGCAAGTGATAATAGTCCTGTTTGGATGCAGACGCGAGAAAAGCAGTTGGCATTGCCCAGGCGGAGTCTTGGCGGCGTAATATTTATGCATCCAAGCTCCACGTTATATTTCTACCTGTTAACTCATAATTTGTACTTCGTTAGTTCCGTGGACCCGCCAGGATTTTCTCTGCAGCATGTCCAGGAAAGCCTCCAGCCGGGTGTAGATTCCCGCCTGGCCGGAATGCTCGTCAAAATACATGGTCATACAGGGAATACCTTCCACCTCGCTGACTTTTCCCAGCACCGACTGCGCTACTATTTCCGGCATGCAGGTAAGGGGCCCGATCTGCACTACGCCGTCATACTTTTTACGGGCAAAATCCACGGTATAACCGACTGTTTCCTGGCCATGACCACCGACCCAATAATTGAGATAGGGCCCGGCACAATCTATTATTTCGCCCCGCCGGGAACGCTTGATCCATCCCCCCAGCAGATGATCATTGACCCATTCGCTCATATAGATGGAACAGGTAACCTCGGCATTCAGCCTGCCCAGATAACGGGCCAGATAATAGTTGGCCGCCGGTTCCAGTATGGTATAGATCTCTCCCACCAGGCCTATGCGTAAAATCGGCTTCCCATGCCCGGGCTGGTCCTGCAGTTTTTTCAGATACTGATTAGTAATACGGTAAACCTCACTCCGGTCACCGGCCCGGTCAATTTGCTCCAGGCCTTCATCAAAGATTTTCTCGGTCCGGTCTTTATCGGCCGCCCGGGGCAGGTGATATTCGAGCTGTTTTTCCAGTTTTTCTACCGCATTAAGCTTATACCAGGCGAATTTAACCGCTTTAAGGGCTTCCCAGAAGGTTACGTTTTCCCCCAGGGCTTTCAATTGTTTAAGCAGATCGGAAAGACGCGAGTCCGGCGCTTCCAGGATAATCATTTTAAAATCATAGTTGAGGCTGTGCAGAATATCCCTTTCCACCTGGGCATAATAGCCAAAACGGCAAGGTCCCCAGCCTCCGGCCATGACAATGGTATCGGCGCCGGCTTCAATGGCTTCAATGAAATTGCCCATATTGATCTTTAAGGGCATACAGGCAAACTCAGGGGAGTATTTTACTCCCAGTTCCATGGTTTTCTTACTTATCGGCGGAGGCGGTATCACCTCCAGTCTCAGCCCTTTCAGCAACGCCTTGATAGGGATATGGGCATTACCCATATGCGGGAAGGTTACCTTCACCACGCATCCTCCTTCTTCGCAGCATATCACAGAAGGCTTCCAGTCTGGTTACCAGCCCGCCTTCACCGCTGTGTTCATCTATGGTCAGCATCATGAACGGTTTATGGTGCATCTTCTGTTCAATGATTTCGCCGATCAGGGAATCCGGCCCGCAGCCAAAGCAAGCCAGATATATAATTCCGTCTATAGCCGGGCTTTTATCCATATAAAGGGCGCTGCCTACCATTTTTCGCCCCAGAGTCCAGAAGACCCGCTTGGGTATGGTGGCAGCCTCATTTTCCACCGCTTCCTGCTCCAGCGATTCCGGGAAAAAGGTGTTGCACCCCATTTTTCTTAACCGTCCGATCAGACTCATGCTTATAAACTGATCGTAAAGAGAATAGCCATGTCCCAATACACCGATATTCAAATCACCGGTGGAAAAGCTGTCCACCGGCTTTCCTTCCCACAGTTGGATGGCTTCGGCCCTGGTATATCCTTCCCGAGCCAGCCGGGAACAAAAATAATATTCCTGGCAAGCATGGATATACGCCTTTCTGATCTTTTTCTTATCCTGGGTGAACAAATTTCCCACCCGTACGATATCCTGCTTAAGCCGACGGTCAGTTCTGCTTACATCAATGGTGACGTCAATCAGCGGCGGCAAGTCAGTAAAAGCGGCTTTTACCATGTCGGGAATACCCATGAATTTAGGGCATATATAACTTTTCGGCTCTACACTGACCAAGCGCGGTATAAACATATAATCCAGATTCTGCCGGCATAATTCCCGGATATGGCCAAAGTAAACCTTTATCGGCAGACAGGTTTCATCCACAGCCGACTTTAGGCCCTCATCAAGAGTCAGGCGGTTACTTTCCGAAGATGCTATTACTTCCGCTCCCAGGTCGGAAAAAAAGGTTTTCCATAAGGGATAGTAATAGTAATAAAACAGACCATGCGGTATGCCCACTCTTTGCATTCAGATTCTCCTTTCATCCGGCAATTACCCCTTGGGGTTAAAGATCACTGCGGCAACGTAGCCGAATATAATAGCTGCGGCTATTCCGGCCGCAGCAGCTTCCACCCCACCGCTAAAAGCTCCCAGCAGTCCCTTTTCTTCAACCGCTTTTAAGGTTCCCTGAGCCAGAAGATGCCCAAAACCTGACAGGGGTATGGTAGCACCGGCTCCGCCAATATCGACCAGAGGTTGGTAAAGTCCCAGCCCGCTGAGTAAAGCTCCCCCACTGATATAGCCCACCAGGATATGCCCCGATGTGACATTGGGTTTGCTCAAGTCCATTATTATCTGTCCGATCAGGCAAAGACTGCCGCCGACTAAAAATGCCATCAGAAGCGACATATCGGAATACCTCCAACGTCAATATTCAATGGCTACCGCATGGGCGATAGCCGGGATGGTGCTGCCCTGGAAGCTGGTGATAGGGCTCATCAAGGCGCCGGTAGCGACCAGAAGCAGCTTCTTGATCTCCGCTTTAAACATCTTTTTGAGCAGAGGCCCGCACAGCATGGAGGCGGCACAACCGCAGCCGCTTCCTCCCGAGCCGATGTCCTGTTTTCCATCATAGAGCAAAACTCCGCAATCACTATAATTAGGCTGCGGCACTACCCCATCGCGGACAAAAAGCTGTCCCAGTATAGCCATGCCCAGCTTTCCCAGGTCCCCTGTAATAATCAGATCATAATAGTCGGGCAGCCGATTCAGATCCTGCAGATGCATCCTGATGGTATCTGCCGCTGCCGGAGCCATAGCACTGCCCATGTCGTTGGCGTCGGTTTGCCCCATATCAATTACCCGGCCTACGGTAGCACTGGTGACCCGGGGACCCGACCCCGAAGACTCCAGAATTACCGCCCCGGCAGCAGTAGCAGTCCACTGGGAGCTGGGGGGTTTCTGCACCCCTTGCTCCGTCGGGAAGCGAAATTGCCTTTCCGCCGTATAATGATGACTGCAGGCAGCAGCCGCCACTCGCTCATAAAAGCCTCCGTCCACCAGCATGGAGCCCGTCAGTATAGCCTCGACCATGGTGGAGCAGGCCCCGTATAAACCCAGAAAAGGAATACTGAGCTGGGCCGCGGCAAAATTGGAGGAAACCAGCTGGTTTAACAGGTCGCCGGCCAGCAATACTTCAGCATCCTGAGGATTGAGGCCGCTCTTGTCAAGAGCCAGCTCAATCGTCTGCTTGAGCATTTTATTTTCGGCTTTCTCCCAGGTCTCCTCACCTAATAGATAATCAGGCATTATAAGGTCGAAATCATTCCCCCAGGGCCCCTCGCCTTCCTTGGGGCCAACTATAGAGGCCCAGGAGGAGAGAATCGGGGGGGTATCAAAAACTACGGTCTGCCTGCCTCTTTTCTTAGTTCCCGGCATTTACATCCCCCTCTTAAGCATTAGCCGGCGTGATGCTCACATCAGCAGCAGCTTTATCAAACCGATCAGGGTGGAAACAACGAAACCAAAGACTAATGTAGGCCCGGCGACGCTGAAAATACGAGCGCCTACTCCAAAAATATAGCCTTCCCTTTTAAATTCCATAGCGGAGGCTACAATGGCATTGGAAAAACCGGTTATAGGTACAACGGAACCAGCTCCCGCCCTTTTTCCCAGTTCATCGTAGACCCCGATACCGGTAAACAGGGCTCCCAGAAAGATCATAACCGCCGAGGTGACCGAACCGGCATCAGTCTGGTTCATGCCTCCGGCCCGCAGATAATTAAGTATGACTTGGGCCAGGACACAGATCAGTCCTCCTACCGTAAAGGCCCAGACACAGTTTTTAAACAGGGCCGGTTTCGGTTTAAGCTGTTGAACCAGGCTGTCGTATTCTTTTACTTCTGCCTGCTTCAAATCCTCTGCATTCGGTGTTTCCATGCTTTCACCCCCCGGTTAAATATATTATTGACATTTCCAGTCCGGTTTTATGCCTATAAAAAAACAACATCTTCTAAAAAGTCCGGTGCAGCCGTATATCGGAATCAATCCAGACTTTCAGAAGACGTCGTTTTAGA
>DHCD01000085.1:0-906 GCA_002398105.1 Syntrophomonas sp. UBA4911 | reverse complement strand
CCGGTTATGTTGTTCAAACTACCGGAAGCTTCGTTTACTGCGTTTTCTATGGCTTCCTGCCAGCTCTGACGGGACTCGCCCACAAATTCTGCGATCTTAACCTGCACTACTGATACCTCCTTACAATTTTGCTTGTATTTTGAGCTTTGCCCCCTTTTTTTATTCAACCTGCAGTCCATAACTTTTAAACCTATTACACCGACAGATCCGGTCGGTCAGCCGAATTTGGCACCGATTTCCTGATAGTGGAATAAGATATTGATGTCAGGGTTTATAAAGGGGTGATCAGCATGCCCCACTGTGAAAACGATAGCCCGAAGACTATTACGATAGGTGGTATAAACTATAAATTCTTGCCATCAGAAAGCAATACCCATTATATCGGTATTGCATCCCAACAAATCATTAAGATCCAAAACCGCCGCCATGAAAATAAGCTGCGCACTCTGGATCAAGAAGCAGAAGTGGTAAGATACCTTAACAACCAGGGCTGCATCAGCTGCCCCCGTCTCTTTGAGCATGGGAAACTGGATGACGGCCGGCCTTATTTCATAGAGGAAAGGATACTTCCTCAGGGTAAAGCCGTATTGGGCGACATTCTGCTGGCTCTGTTTGAGCAAAAGCAATTGGGGGTATATCAGGGCGATTTACATCCCGGCAACATAATCTTTGACGGCGAAACCACCTATCTGATCGACTACGATCAGGCTATCATGAGCGAGGAACTCATAAATATGGGGGAAATCGAATTTTTAAACTGGGTTTCACACCAGAAGATTCCGGCTTACGTTTTGGAACGCGAGAAAATAGATTCCGGTTACGCTGACCTCATGCGCCTGCTATCCCGTTTGCCCCGCCACCTGTAAAGCAGAGGGCAGATAAAATTATATACAGTAAGCACATCAG
>DHCD01000101.1:688-3117 GCA_002398105.1 Syntrophomonas sp. UBA4911 | reverse complement strand
GGCCGTCTGCTGCTGGACCAGGCGCTGCTGGCCGCCCAGAAGGCTGAAGCAATCGGCCGGGACCACTTTGACTATCATTTCTACAACGGCAAAATAGTTGCGACCAGATACTATGTCAAGAATATCGTACCCGCAGTAATCAGCACCGCCGGCATGATAGAAAATTCGGATTCCACCGAAGTGGATTTCGACAATGCCATATTCGACTATTAAAAGAAAGTTCCGATATCCGTCCGCGAAAGGGATTGCCTGCGGTCTTAACCCCGCAGGCACCGGTCCCGGAGGGTAATAAATGAGCAAAATTGCTATCCCAAAGTCCATCCTGATTACCTGAAGCAGATGCTGCAGATAAAAACCTAATCTGGTTGGAAGCGGCTGCAGATTTCAAGTGACCGTAAAAACACCTCGGCAGACGAGCCGGTTTAATATAAGACTGGACTTGAAAGAACCGAATGAATAGAGGTGAGGTTTTCTAAACAGATGGAAAATGGTAGGGAAACATACTGACCATAATAAACCAACTTTAAGGCCCGGATATTAAATTCAAACTAAGGGAGGAGAAAATAAAATGCAAAAACAAGTTCCAATTGATTCTGACCTTTTTACCTGGCCGGCTGCCGAACCGAAGCTAAAGGCAAGCCAGTGCTATGATTGCGGTAATGTTATTTTTCCTATAAACACCAGTTGCCCTAAGTGCGGAGGGATTAATCTGAAAGACATGGAGTTGAAAACCAAGGGAACCTTGTGGACCTGGACTTCTCAGGAGTATTTTACCAAAGGGCTTAATGATTACAAAGACCCCGAAGATTTTAAACCCTACTTTTTAGGCTATATTGAGCTGCCGGGTCAGGTCAGGGTGGAATCACGCCTGCTGGTAAATGACGCTTCGGAGTTAAAGATCGGGATGGAAATGGAAATGGTGATTGTACCTTTCCGGGTAGAATCAGATGGAACCGAGACTATGATATATGCCTTCAAACCGGTATAAGCGAGTTATATTGACAAAACAGGCATGTGCATAACATAAAAAGGAGGTAAATGAGTTAGATATGGAAGATGTAGCAATTATAGGCATAGCCCAGCACCCATTTGGAAGATTTGGAGACAAGTCAGCTTTAGATATGGGACTTGAATCAGTACGGGAAGCATTGCAGGATGCCGGCATAGAATGGAAAGATGTTCAATATGCGGCGGGCGGCACCAGGGACGGAGGGAGACCCGATCAACTGTGCGGCAAGCTCGGTCCCATCGGAGTACCTTTTAACAATGTATATAACGGATGTGCAACGGGCGGCAGCTCTTTGGGGGCATGCTGTATGGCAATCAAATCAGGAATGGCGGATATAGCTCTGGCGGTTGGATTTGACAAGCACCCCCGGGGAATGTTCCTGACTACGGTCAAGGATTATGGCTTGGGCCAATGGTATCAGGATGTCGGTTTTTTGGCTACAGTGCAGTTTTTTGCCATGAAAGCCCAACGTTACATGCATGATTATGATATTACCGAAGACGCTCTGATTCGCGTGGCGGAGAAAAATTATTTCAACGGAACCCTTAATCCTAAAGCATGGCGCCGTGACGGCCTGAAATATGATGAAATTGCCCATTCCAAGATGCTCTCCAATCCCCTGCGCCAATACACGCTCTGTTCACCGGGAGAAGGGGCGGCGGCGATAGTGTTATGCAAATCCAGCATAGCGCATCGTTATACGACTAATCCCATTTATATAAAGGGTATTGCCTTGCGTACCAGAGCTTTCGGATCTCTGGAAGTGTTTACACCGGCGAAGCCCCTGGATGATACCGCACCTACACCGGTACAAATGGCTTCTCAGGCAGCGTATAAAATGGCCGGGATAGGCCCGGACGAAATTGAAGTCGCTCAGCTCCAGGATACCGAGTCTGCCCACGAGATCATGCACATGGCGGAAACCGGTCTTTGTAAAGATGGAGAACAGACCAAGATGATTCAAGATGGAGAAACCAAGATTACCGGTCGTTTACCGATAAACACCGACGGAGGGCTTATTGCCAACGGCGAACCGATTGGCGCCTCAGCCCTGAGACAAATATATGAAGTTTGCCTCCAGATGCGCGGCGCGGCAGGTGCGCATCAGATGCCTAAAGCTCCTAAAACAGCGTTAACCCAGGTTTATGGCGCGCCTGGCATAAGCAATGTTGTGATTCTGGCGCGGTAACAGCCCATTCACTAAAAACCAGTTCCGTTGTCCAAAGGGCTGGCGTATCAAAGGCTGCCCTTGATTAATAAATTCCGTACCGCTAATGCGCTTTAGTGATACGGAATTTTTAATTAAAAACTTCTTGCTTCCCGGACAGGCTCTTTCTGGGTCTCTGCTCCGGTGTTTCCAGAACTTCGGCTGCCAGCGCTGCTTATATCCCGCTCAGCCTTGCTTTGGGGAAGATATTTT
>DHCD01000101.1:0-502 GCA_002398105.1 Syntrophomonas sp. UBA4911 | reverse complement strand
ATTTTACGCTGGGTCCGGCTGCTAAGACTTGTCCGGTATAGCGTACAGTGTCCGTTCTCCTGCTCATAAGGCGGAAAAATAACTGACCGGCAGAACTCCAGCATGATCATTTCCCAGAACCCCTAAAAAGCGGTGCTAGCATGGCAATTGAGCTGGCTTTTCTCTTTAAACATATGGGCTTTAAACCTGGTCTTACCCCCGAATTTAGCGCTCTTATCAAGTTGGTATGAATATTGCAATCTTAATGAATATGGTTATGGCTTATACCGAAATCGGTATCAAAAGCAATTTGGGAACGGGGTGGTCAATGGCTTACTCAGTTATTAAAAGAGGAGGTGCTTTGCGTTAAATTCTGGGGTTTGGGCAAGAAGTCTGAGTATTCACTGAATCTTCGAAGGGATTTGAGCAAATTGAACATTAAAAAAACACTGGTTTAACCAGCTAAGGAGGATATTTTATGGCGATTAAGACGGCTGAAGAATACAAAGAAGGTCTAAAAGAC
>DHCD01000073.1:64102-70574 GCA_002398105.1 Syntrophomonas sp. UBA4911 | reverse complement strand
AAACAGAGTTTATTAAGGGAGGTGGCATTATGCCTAAATTATTAGTTGCGGCAGTCAATGGAAGTCCTAATCAGGATGGAAATACATCTTTTTTATTGCAGCAGGCGATGCAAGAATGTGCCGGCCGGGGTGCAGATACGGAATTCATATTTTGCCGGGAGGTTTTGAAAGACCAGAAAAATCCGTTTTGTATGGACTGTTCTTCCCCATGTTCGGGTAAATGTTATAAAGACAAAGAACTGACCAAGGCTTATGATTTAATTGGGCGGGCTGATGCCCTGATTCTGGGTAGCCCGGTTTACTTTGGCACCGTTTCGGCGCAACTGAAGGCTTTTTTTGATAAAAGCCGGGCTTTGCGGTCGGAAAAAAAGTTGCTGAATGTGGTTGGAGGCGCCATTACTTCGGGTGCATCCCGTTTTGGGGGGCAGGAAACCACCATCAGGGCCATGCAGGATATGATGCTGGTCCATGGAATGATAATCGTAGGCGACGGTTATGGGGAAGACGACTGTGGACATCTGGGAGTTGCTGCTCAGAAACCCTCCCGGGAAGACCAAAATGCTGTTCAACGCAGCCGGATCCTGGGCAAAAGGATATATGAAGTAGCCCAAGCCACCAGCAAGCTGAGAAAAAGATAAATCTAAACAGGATAAAACTTCAGGTGATATTTTATAGTTTTGGCCCTCGGGGCCAGGGGGGCGCAATATGTTAATTCGTGAAGAAATAGAGCAGCGCGAGGCAGATACATTAAGTCCCTTTGCCCTGGCGGCTAAAAATTCGACTGGGCGGGTGCTATATGAAGAACCCGATCCCATTCGCACTTGCTTTATGGTTGACCGGGATCGAATCATACACTCCAAATCTTTTCGGCGCTTAAAGCATAAGACCCAGGTATTCATTGCTCCGCCGGGCGATCATTACCGTACTCGCCTTACCCATACCCTGGAAGTTAACCAGATTGCCCGCACTATAGGGGCGGGACTAAATCTTAATTTAGATCTGATTGAAGCCATTGCCCTGGCTCATGATGTAGGTCATACTCCTTTCGCCCATGCCGGAGAACAAGTATTGAACCGGCTGCTTAGTACGGGTTTTCGTCACAATGAAAACAGCATAAGAGTATTGACCCGGGTGGAGCAGCACAAAGGACGGAAGGGCCTGAATTTAAGCCGGGAAGTCCTTGATGGGGTACTTAACCATAGCGGATACAGCCGGGATGATTCCGGGGCTGCTACCCTGGAGGGGCAGGTAATTCGCTTGAGTGATAAAATAGCCTATGTCCAGCATGATATTGACGACTCAATCCGGGCCGGATTGCTGACCATAAAGGAGATTCCGGCAGTATATCTGGAGGTTCTGGGCGATACCCACAGTAAGCGTATTGCCACCCTGGTAAGTGATACCATTTATGAAACACGTAAACTGATGGCAGAAGGTAAAGCGGTGCGAGTAGCTCCGGGAGCAGCGGTAGAACAGGCCTTAATCGGTCTGCGGGGGTTTATGTTCAAAGCCATATATACCGGGCCGGTTTGTCAGGCGGAACGTACCCGGGCGGCATTTGTCCTGGAGCACTTGTTTAGCTATTACCGCCGACACCCCGAGAAGATGAGCCAGGTTTATCGGGAGATAGCTGACCAAGAAGGGCTGGAAAGAGCAGTAACCGACTATATATCCGGTATGAGCGATGCCTATTGCATCAGCCTGTTTCGGGATCTGTATATACCCCAATCCCTGGTTCCCGGCGCTCAGAAGAATAATACAGCAGATGGTCAGTAATCAATTTATCAAATTTTTTCATTTCACATTTTGATAAAAATTATCAAATAATCTATCTTTTTAAGAATTTAATTGTAATTACAAATTATCGCCAAAAGCTTACAATTAATTTTCACCCTATAGCATAACCTGATCAAAGCAGTAGAATAAAGGCAATCAATAATAATTTCTGGACTTTAGTTAGTAGTCTGGACTTTTGGCATAAGAATTGCATAACTAAGGAGTGGGGCAGACAGATAAAGATATCAATCTCATTTAACTTTGTTATGATGGCAGTAGGTCTGCTCCTTATTAAAAAACCTCTGTTGTATACCGGGCGGAACCACCTGGTCGAGGTGAATCACTGAGTCCCTAACCTTATTTATATATAACCCCCCATGTCGCTGGATCGTTTAACTTTAAAGGTCCAGCATTTTTAATTATACCAAACATTTTGCTATGGTTCTGCATGGTTCTGGTCAGATAAATTTATCTGTCAGGGATAAAGGAGAAATAGTCTGGCTGTAGAATAGATAGACAGTAGAATAATTGTGTACCAAAAAGAGACAAAAAACGACCAAAAAGAGGATATGCAATAAAGATATAGAATATTGGTGATGGAAAATGACCGCTTTTGATGACCGGGATGTTCGGGAAATTTCCGAGCGTCTTGATATAGTAGACATAGTGGGGGAAACCGTTAAACTAACCCGAAAAGGCAACCGCTATTGGGGCCTATGCCCTTTTCATGCGGAAAAAACCCCCTCATTCAGCGTAACGCCGGATCGTAATATGTTTTATTGCTTTGGCTGCCATGCGGGGGGAGACATTTTCTCTTTTGTCATGAAACGTGACAATATTGATTTCAGGGAAGCTTTGGAATTCCTGGCCGCCCGGGCGGGAGTAAAACTTGCTTCTGCTTCGGGGAGCAAACAGGGTTCAGACCGCAGAAAAAAAGTTATAGAAATAAACCAGGCAGCAGCAGAATTTTATCATCATATATTATTAAGCCCCCAGGGAAAACCGGCCCTGGAATATCTGTATAAACGCGGCATCAGGAAAGAAACGGTAATAGCTTATAAATTAGGCTATGCCCCCGGTGAGTGGAATGCGGTGGAGGAATATCTGCTCAAAAAAGGTTTTCCTCAGGAACAGGTGAAATCATCCGGCTTAATTAAACGTAATGAAAACAAGCATACTTTTTATGACTTATTCCGCAGCCGCCTGATGTTTCCTATATTTCATTATAACGGTGATATTGTTGGGTTTGGCGGCAGGGTACTTGATGAAAGTCTGCCCAAATATATAAATACCCCGGAAACTGATATATATTCCAAACGCAAGGTCCTTTACGGGCTCTTCCAAGCCCGGGAGGCCGTTCGGGCCGCTAATCAGGTTCTGCTGCTGGAAGGCTATATGGATTGTATCAAACTGCAGCAGGCAGGATTACGTAATTGTGTAGCTTCGCTGGGAACTGCATTGACCCAGGATCAGGCCGGCCTCCTGAATCGCTATACGGAAAACGTCGTAATCCTTTATGATGGCGATGAGGCCGGACAGCGGGAAACCTTAAGAGCTATTGATATATTATTTGCAGAAGGTCTGAGAGTGCAGGTAGTAACCTTGCCTGGCGCTAAGGACCCCGATGAATTTTTAGAAGTTAATGGAAAAGAGGAATTTTTACAATATATACAGAATAATAAAATAAGTCATCTGGAATTTAAAATTAATAGATATTTAAAAGAGGAAAAATCACTTAATTTGGAGACCAGGGTCAAGATAGTAAAGGCTTTAAGGAATGATATCAACCGATTGAACAGTGAAATAGAAAAAGACTATTACGTTAAAATCCTGGCCCAAAAGTTGATGCTGGAAGCCAATTTAATTTATCGGGAACTAAGGGCTGCAGATAATGCCCCTAACCCGGTGAAAAAGAATAAAACGCAAATATCTAGGGATAATATACAGTACGGCAATTATAGCAAAGATGAGAAAATATTGGCAGCCATGCTGAAAAGCCCGAAAATATTTGCCAGAATCAAGGCTAGTCTGGGATTGAACTTTTTTGCTCGTCCAGAATATGCAACCATGGTGAATTGTTATAACCGGCTTGAAGGAAGCGGGGAAAAGAAACTCCAACAATTAGGGGAAATAATGAATCAGGAAGGATTGGCTGCCAGCTATGCCAGAATCATTTTCCTGATGGAAGACTTAGATATAGATGAGGCCCAAATTAGTGAATTTATCCGCCGGGTGCAAGCAATAAAAATGGAAGCACGCTGGCAGAAGATATATCAACAGATTATTTTTCTCAGGTCAGAAGGAGATTTTAATCATTTGCTCAAATTCATATTAAACCTGGATATCTTTTTAAACAAAACCCGGGAAGGGGGGATAGAATGAAACTGGATAGAAAGCTTGCGGAAACGGTTAGCGCCCTGGCTGAAAAGGGGAAATCCAAAAGAAATCTGAGTTATGAAGAGATTATGGAAGACCTGCATGAATTCAGTCTGGGACCGGACAATATAGAGGACATACTGGAGCACCTTCAATCCTTGGGTATAAGCGTGGGCAATGAAGCTGACGACGGAAATGATTCCGGAGATCACGAAAGCCTGGAAACAGAAGAAGTAGTCATTCCTGATGGCGTTGAAATAGACGATCCGGTTCGTATGTATCTGAAAGAAATTGGAAGAGTTCCCCTGCTTACAGCGAATCAGGAGATAGATCTGGCTCAAAGGATAGAAAAAGGTGATGAAGATGCCAAAAGGCAGCTGGTAGAAGCTAACCTGAGGCTGGTTGTCAGCATAGCCAAGCGCTATGTGGGAAGAGGCATGCTCTTTCTGGATTTAATTCAGGAAGGGAACTTAGGCCTTATGAAAGCAGTAGAGAAATTTGATTATTGTAAGGGGTTTAAATTTAGCACTTATGCCACCTGGTGGATCAGGCAGGCCATAACTCGTGCTATAGCTGATCAGGCTCGTACCATCCGGATTCCGGTGCATATGGTGGAGACTATTAACAAGTTATCCCGTGTTCAGAGAAACCTGTTGCAGACTCTGGGACGTGAACCTACTCCCTTTGAAGTGGCAATGGAGATGGACATTCCGGTAGATAGGGTTATAGAAATTATGAAAGTAGCTCAGGAACCGGTTTCACTGGAGACCCCTATCGGGGAGGAAGATGATAGCCATCTGGGGGACTTCATAACTGATGAAGATGCGGAATCACCAGAAGAGTCAGCCTCTTTTGTACTTCTGCGCGAACATCTGGATGGTATCCTCAATACTCTTACCGAAAGGGAGGAGAAGGTTCTCCGTTTAAGGTTCGGGCTTGATGACGGCCGGCCTCGTACCCTGGAGGAGGTAGGTCAGGAATTTGGCGTGACCAGGGAAAGAATAAGGCAGATAGAAGCCAAGGCTTTGCGCAAACTCAGGCATCCTTCCCGGAGCAAAAAGCTCAAGGATTATATTGAATAAGGGTAATTACGTTGTTGACAAGCGACTTGTAGGAAGATATAATATTTCTCGTTGGGGCATTCCTCGATAGCTCAACGGTAGAGCATCCGGCTGTTAACCGGAGGGTTGTAGGTTCGAATCCTACTCGGGGAGCCAATGAATATTCCCGGCGGTAACCCTGCAAAAGTTACCGCTTTTTGTTTGAAAGAATCCCGGAAAATAAGAGAGTTTGGCTATTGACCTTTTAAATGTAATTTTGGTATACTAACTCTTGCGGGGTTCCGCACTATTCCGGGCCTATAGCTCAGTTGGTAGAGCTACCGGCTCATAACCGGTTGGTCCCAGGTTCGAGTCCTGGTAGGCCCACCATTGCAGAAGTCAGAAGTCTGAGGACGGAAGCCGGAACTAAAGCTAAAAATTCCGACATCTGACATCCGTCTTCCGACCTCCGATATGGCCCCTTGGTCAAGCGGTCTAAGACACCGCCCTTTCACGGCGGTAACGGGGGTTCGAGTCCCCCAGGGGTCACCATTCAAGGGCGATTAGCTCAGTTGGGAGAGCACCTGCCTTACAAGCAGGGGGTCGGCAGTTCGAGCCTGTCATCGCCCACCATTGTTTATATCTCGGGATTATAAGGGCTAAAATTATTGATGCTAAGATGAAAAGTGCTTGATCCTTTAGACCCGAATACAGATTTAAAATCACTTTCTATCCATGGAGCAGCTCCACAGGAGAAAGTGATTTTGTTTTTTGAGAAAATAGGGAAGCGATATTACCCCCAGAATAAAATCATCCAAACTGAAAAATTTGACAATTAGCTTAGTTTTAGGCTATAATTTCAATGCCTTGTTCTTGAAGGGATCTCCTTTTTGGGGAAAACTAAGTCCAAGAGTAATCCCGGAAGGGAGATGAATTAATGTTTGAAGACAAGTATCTAGTGTGCAAGGATTGCGGAAACGAGTTTTTGTTCTCAGCATCAGAGCAGGAATTCTATGCGGAGAAAGGTTTTCAGAACGAACCGGGTCGCTGCCCGGCATGTAGAAGGAACCGCAAACAGCAACGCAATGGCTACAATTCCCGCCCCAGAGAGGATCGTCCGGTATTTACGACGGTTTGCGCTGCCTGTGGTCAGGAGACAACCGTACCATTTGAGCCCAGCGGAGACCGCCCTGTGTATTGCAGGGACTGCTATCAGGCTAAACGCAATCGCTACTAGAAAAAGCAAAGGAAGGGTTAGCTAAATAACCCTTCCTTTTTTT
>DHCD01000073.1:54361-63921 GCA_002398105.1 Syntrophomonas sp. UBA4911 | reverse complement strand
TGCGGTCACGCGTATTGCTGGCCCCGAGGCGATGGTATCCGGCCAGACTCATGTATAGTCGGTCCTATTTTACTATCGGACAGTTAAAAGCAGTGAACTTAGCTTCCAGGTGCTGCAGCAATTTCCCGCTATTATCATAATCAGAGGGCTGTATGTTCCTTTTATTTATCCCGGTTTCGATAACTATGGCCGGGTTTCCCGGGGATAGAGTACTGGTGTATTTGACCTTTTTAATATCAGTGAAGGCAATACTGGAGCTCTGCCCGCCTTCGTTGAATATGATGCACTTATCCAAAACCTCTATGGAGTTGCCTTCCTTGTTCCTGCCCTTTCTGTCATTAATAAACATGAACAGAAATCCGGCAGCGGCCAGGCCTGCAGCTAAAGATGACGATACCTGCCACCAGGCCAGAATAGCGCCGATGAACAATAATGTTAGAATAGGCCAGTAGCGGGTATAGTGGTTTTGGTCGGCTATATAAAATTTATTCAAACCCTTCACGCCCTTCCCATGTCTCAATTATTAAACCCATTTCGTTATTTTATACCTTTTTTCCTGCTAACCTACAATAAAAGTAAAGATTTTACTGCTGATCCAGGCTGAGTGCTGATATTTTCCATTGGTCTTCATAAAGTCTCATTTCCACCTGGTAGATATAACGATCATGGGGAGAGTAGCAGCCGGTAAATTCCCGGGAGAAAACTATCTTGCTGTCATTGATCCGGCTGCAGGTAAGATGGGAAAGGTCCTCTTCGTTTATGATGGGCAGGCCGTCACCAGGCTTGATTGCCAGGCAATCAAGCTCCGGCATTATCCAAGTATATTCATCTACTATGGCTGTGGCCAGCTCAGTTTCGAAACCAGCACTCAGATACTCAATAGCCGTTTTCCGGTTTATTCCGTGCCGGGGTAACTGATAACCCTGCTGATAGTCGCAATCATTAAAAAAAGAATAGTATAATTTGAAGCTGTCAACCATTGCGTTCAGAGCTGGATCCTCCGCTGACAGCCGGGCATCGCTCATAGCGATTGAAGGCGAAGCATAGCCGGTCTGCAGGTATGAGGGAAAAGCCCATGCCGGCTGGAACGATACAAATATTAAAGAAAGAATCACAATCTTGGGGAATGACAATATTAATTCTCCTATAAGCTGTTAATACTAACATTATAATATAATGGAAAAAAATTACAATAGGGGAGCGAAAAAACGGCGTCAACAGTTGTCTGCTGACGCCGGTCAATAGCGCAATAGGAGTTTATTTTTATACTTCGTAAAAACTTATTCCCAGCAAGCCTGGGCCGGTATGCACGCCCAGGGCAGGGCTGATATCCGATGTAATTATCTCTTTAATATTAGGCAGTTTACGCAGTCTTTCCACCAGCTTTTCGAATTCGGCGGCGGCGCCTCCATGCATGACAGCCAGTTTTATCTGTTTTTCCTTGACCGCTTTTTCTACTATTTCAGCCAATTTATCTATTGATTTCATCCGCCCCCGGGCTTTGCAATAGGTAAAATAGTTTCCTTCCCGGTCAACTGAAATAATCGGTTTCAGATGCAGGAACTCTCCCAGCATGCTGGCAACCCGTCCAATCCGTCCCCCCCGGCGCAGATATTCCAAGGTTTCGATTATATAATAAACCTCAACCTGGGATTGAATGTGATGCAGGCTTTCGGTAACCTTATCAAAGCAGAGGCCGCCCGCAATATTACGGGCAGCATCCAGCACTATCCAGCCGGTTCCCATAGAAAGGGTTTTAGTGTCAACTACCTTTATTTTGAGGCGTTTTTCAAAATCCTGAGCCACCATCTTTACTGCCTGGGCAGTTCCGGAAAGGCCGCCGGAAATGTGCAAGGCCAGTACATGAGTAAATCCCTCTTTGCAAATGGCCTCAATCGTTTGCCTTATATCATGCAGGCAAGGCATGGCAGTTGTAGGAACTTCATCCGGCATCCGCTGATATACGTCTTCAGGTTGAATATCCACCCGGTCATTGTATTCCTTATCCGGGTAAATAATTTTGGCAGGCAGGACTTTAATTCCAAAAAGGCTTATGAGCTCATGGGGCAAGTCACACATACTATCGACTATCAGGGCTATTTTTTCCTTCAATCCCTCAACTCCTCCAATTTGACAAGTAATAAGCTGGTCCGACTAAACTAAATTATAGCACGTGGTTTTGAAAACCGGGAAAGTTTATAATAATAAAAGGCCTGAAAGCTGTACTGCAATAATTAAAGCGCCGGCAGCTTGACAATAAGTTCAGCTGCGGCTAAAATTTATCTGTAAAGTATATTACCTTTACACATGGAGAAAGCAGTCATGCTGGAGAAGCGAAGCCAAATAATTTTGCTGAAGGATTTCTACGGTCCGTTGCTGACCGAGAAACAACAGAATGTTATGAACCTTCATTATGAGAATGACTGGTCTCTGGCCGAGATTGCCGATCATATGAAGATTACCCGGCAGGGTGTTCATGATATTCTCAAAAGAGCAGAAATCGCTCTTAAGGACTATGAGGACCGCCTCGGGCTGGTGGGCCGGTTTATGGAAACCCGCCATCGCCTGCAGAAAGTATATGAAATTATACTGGAGCAGCCTGAGGGAAGGGAAAAATATAAAGCCTTGCAGATATTAGAGGAAATAAGCGCTATGCTTTAGCCAAAGGAGAGATAACGTGGCATTTGAAGGTTTATCCGACCGGCTGCAGGAAGTATTCCGCAAACTGCGGGGTAAGGGCAAAATAAGCGAAGAAGACGTAAAAGTCGCTATGCGGGAAATTCGCCTGGCTCTGCTGGAGGCGGACGTCAATTTTAAAGTTGTGAAAGATTTCGTAGGCCGGGTACGGGAGCGCGCTATAGGACAGGAAGTTCTGCAGAGCCTGACTCCGGGGCAGCAGATTATTAAAATAGTATATGATGAAATGACTGAATTGATGGGGGGAGCGGAAAGCAAACTCGATTTTTCTTCCCGTACCCCCAGCGTAATTATGGCAGTAGGCCTGCAGGGATCGGGCAAGACCACCACGGTGGCCAAGTTAGGCAGGAAGCTTATAAAGCAAGGACGGCGACCCCTTTTTGCGGCTTGTGACGTCTACCGCCCGGCGGCCATAAAACAATTGCAGGTACTGGGGGAACAGGTGCAGATACCGGTTTTCGCCATGGGTCAAGCCAATCCGGTAGATATTGCCCGGGGAGCAATGGAATATGCCCGCAGCCATAACCGGGATATAGTTATTCTGGATACGGCCGGGAGGCTGCATATAAATGAAGAGCTGATGAATGAGCTGAAAGAGATTAAAGCAGCTGTGACCCCTGATGAGATACTGCTGGTAGTGGATGCCATGACCGGGCAGGATGCCGTCAACGTGGCCGAGAGTTTTAACCGCGAGCTGGGAGTAACCGGTGTCGTACTTACTAAATTGGATGGGGATACCCGTGGCGGAGCCGCACTTTCGGTCAAAGCCGTCACCGGCTGCCCTATTAAACTGGTAGGTTTGGGAGAAAAGCTGGATGCCCTGGACGCTTTTTATCCTGACCGCATGGCCTCCCGGATACTGGGGATGGGAGACGTCCTGAGTCTGGTAGAAAAAGCCCAGGCCACTTTCGATGAGAAAAAAGCCCGGGAGATGGAACGCAAAATCAGACAACAGGAATTTACCCTGGAGGACTTTTTGGAGCAGATGCAGCAGGTTCGCTCCATGGGCCCGCTGGAAGATTTACTGGGCATGATTCCCGGCATGGGCAAGCAATTAAAAGGGGTCAAACCTGATTTTGATGAGAAAGAGTTAGGCCATGTGGAAGCAATTATCAAATCAATGACTCCGGATGAACGCCGCAACCCCGTACTGATCAATGGCAGCCGCAAGAAGCGCATTGCCCGGGGCAGCGGAACCAGAGTCCAGGAAGTAAACCGTTTGCTGAAACAATTTGAAGAATCACGCAAACTGATGAAGCAATTTGCCGACATGGGTAGCCGTAAGGGTAAAAAAGGCGGCTTGCCGCCTCTAAAATTTCCCTTTTAAATACAGCTAAGTTTAACCAGGAAAACCAGCCCAGGCATTAAGGAGGTGAACATATGGCAACAAGAATCAGACTGAAGAGAATGGGGGCCAAGAAGAACCCTTTTTATAGAGTTGTTGTGGCTGATGCCAGATCCCCCAGAGACGGCAGATTTATTGAGGAAATTGGTTACTATGACCCCTCAACTGATCCGGCGACGGTCAAAATTGATGAGGAAAAGGCTCTGAAATGGCTGAGCAGTGGAGCTAAACCCTCTGATACGACCAAATCCCTTTTTCAGAAGCAGGGTATTATGGCCAAATTTGCAGAAAGCCGCAAGTAGTTAATCCGAGCAGGGGGTGGAACATAAGTGAAAGATCTAGTTGAATTTATTGCCAGGTCTCTGGTTGATGACCCGGATGCGGTTGATGTGACTGAGATTGAGGGTGAGAGATCAATCATTCTAGAGCTCAGAGTTGCACCCGATGATATGGGAAAGGTAATTGGCAAGCAGGGTAAAATAGCCAAGGCTATTCGAACTATTACCAAAGCCACTGCAGCTAAAGAAGGTAAAAGGGTTGTCGTGGAGATACTAAAATAGGGCTAATTTTTAGCCCTTTCATTATTTATTGCCGTTTAAGAGGTGTCGGCTTGCACAGGGAAGACTTGATTAATATAGGGAAAATAGCGGGAACCTACGGTTACCGGGGGATGGTACGGATATCCCCTCTGACTGATTTCCCGGAGAGATTCGGAAAACTGAAAAAAGTCATCATATCGCATAACGGCGCCGCCCGGGAAGTATTGGTGGAGGATGCCCGTCCCTATGGCTCAAGCTACCTGCTGAAGCTGGAAGGTATTGATAACCGGGAAGATGCTCAGGAATACCGGAATGCGTTGCTGCAGATAGAACCAAGCCAGATTTATCCATTGCCGGAAGGCTATTATTATCATTTCCAGCTTCAGGGGCTATCGGTATATGAGGAAAAGAGGGGCTTCCTGGGTGAACTCACGGAAATCCTCGCCACCGGAGCCAATGATGTCTATGTGGTTAAATCGGCGGAGTATGGGGAAATTCTGCTGCCGGCTATCAAAGATGTTATACTGGAAGTCGATCTGAAAGAAAAAAGGATGCTGGTCAAACTACTGCCGGGGCTGATATAAGAATTACCGGCCCATACCCATAGGGCACAGGCAGGCAGGCAGCAATGAGAATAGTAGCTGGAAACCTCTGCTTAGTTATAACTTGATAGTTTGGATGCATAAATATTCCGTCGCTTCAGGCTCCAGCATATTTATGCATCCAAACAGGTTTCTGGCAGTGGAAGCAACCATAATAAAATCTGCGGAACTTGAGGTGAAATTAGGGATTAAGCGGGTGATTAGGATGAGGGTCGATATATTAAGTCTTTTCCCGGAGATGTTTGTTTCCCCGTTTAATGAGAGCATTATCAAAAGGGCTCGGGAAAAGGAACTGCTGGAAATTAATCTCATAAATATCCGGGATTTTGCCGCGGGTAAACACCAGCAGGCGGATGATTACCCCTTTGGCGGCGGCGCCGGCATGGTGATGAAGGCTGATGTGGTGGTTCCCGCCCTTGAAAGCTGCAAAGATGCCGATTCCTGGGTGATTTATCTCTCCCCTCAGGGGCGTCCCCTGAATCAGACCAGGGTGGTGGAACTGGGACAAAAGAGTCATCTGACACTGCTTTGCGGGCATTACGAAGGTATTGACCATCGGGTTGGCGATATGCTTGATGAAGAGATATCCATTGGCGACTATGTTTTAACCGGTGGGGAATTGCCGGCTATGGTTCTGGTTGATGCTGTTGCCCGGATGATACCGGGAGTACTGGGGGACGAGGAATCGGCCCGGGAGGAATCCTTTGCCCATGATCTGCTGGAATACCCGCATTATACCCGTCCCCGTACTTTCCGCCGGAAAGAAGTACCGGAGGTTTTAATTTCCGGGCATCATGAAAAAATACGTTTGTGGCGTAAAAAGCAAAGTCTCCTGACGACCTTGCTCAAGCGTCCGGAACTGCTGTTAAACCGGGAATATGACAGCGAAGAAAAGCTGCTGCTGCAGGAAATACTATTTAACAGGGAGCTATAAAAGGTGAGAAAGGGCAAAGTTTATATAGCGCTTCTGCATTATCCTATGTACAATAAGCGGATGGATACCATTACCACCTCAGTTACCAACCTGGATCTGCATGACATTTCCCGGGCAGCCCGAACTTACGAGGTGGAGCGTTTCTTTGTGGTTCACCCTTCCCCCAGCCAGCACCGCCTGATTGAAGAGATTGTCTCCTATTGGCAGCAGGGCTTTGGGGGAAACTACAACCCGGATAGAAAAGAGGCCTTCAGCCGTTTACAGATAGCTGATAATCTGGATGAAGTGCTTGATTTTATTGAGGATGAAACCGGACTGCAGCCGGATACTATAGCTACCGATGCCAGAGTATATCCTAATACGATATCCTACAAGCAGATGAAGGGTGAGATTTTTAACCGCGCCAACCCTTTTTTAATCCTTTTTGGCACCGGTTGGGGAATAGAGAAAGGGTTGATGGATTCCTGCACCTATATATTGGAACCGATAGAGGGGGATGCCAGTTACAATCATTTGTCGGTGCGCAGTGCGGTCTCAATTATTCTTGATCGTCTGTTGGGAGGATATTGGTTTGAGTAGGCCAGTTTTTGCTTGAGTTATAGATAAAGATTATGATATAATACCAATGTTCTGTGTAACGAAGGCGGTCCGCTGCATTAGGGACACAATGTATGAACGCCTGCTGGAAGGAGGTCGGAATAGTGAGCGATATAATCAGATCAATTGAGAATGAATATTTTAAACCAGACATACCGGATTTTGCTCCCGGAGATAATGTGAAGGTACATGTTAAGGTGGTCGAAGGCACCAGGGAAAGAATTCAGATCTTCGAAGGCACGGTGATTAAAGTTCGCGGCGGCGGCTTGTCCCGGACATTTACAGTCAGAAGAATCTCCTACGGTGTAGCCGTGGAGAGAACCTTCCCGATTCATTCGCCTAAAATCGCCAGGATTGAAGTTACCCGCAGAGGCAAAGTCCGCAGAGCGCGTTTATTTTATCTGCGCAGCCTGACCGGAAAGAAAGCCCGGGTTAAGGAAAAAGGCAGATTTTAATTCAGCCAAACATAAAGCGACAGTGAGAGAGGAGGATACCGTCGGGTGTTCTCCTTTTCTTTATCGCATTTAATCTGTTAACGGGAGGGCGGATCGTGACTATTAACTGGTTTCCAGGCCATATGGTCAAAGCCCAGAGAGAGATACAGGAGAATCTGAAGCTGGTGGATTTAGTTGCCATGCTGGTAGATGCCCGGGCTCCTTTTTCCTGCCGCAACCCGCAGCTGGAAAAACTCATCAGCCCTAAAAAGAACATTATCGTCTTAAATAAGATGGATCTGGCCCCAGCGGCGGATACCAGCCGTCATCTGGAAATCATCCGCAAGGAAGGCCATCTGGCTGCGGCGATGGATTCCAGCCGGGGTAAAGGCTCCCGTGAAGTTTTACAGCTTATTGCCGCCAGCTTTGCCCCCGTATTGCAAGATCTGAAAAACAGGGGAAGAAGGGCCCGCCCGGCCCGGCTGATGATAGTAGGGGTGCCTAACGTAGGCAAATCCAGTTTTTTAAACAGCCTGGCCGGGAAAAAGGTAGCCGTAACCGGAGCCCGGCCTGGTGTGACCCGAGGAAAACAGTGGGTACGAATACGGGATGATATAGAGTTTATGGATACCCCCGGCTTGATGTGGCCGAAAGTCGAAAGCGAAGCGCAGGGCCTGAAACTGGCTCTGCTTGATATAGTAGGAGATAAGGCTTATCAGGAATATGATGTATGCCTCTATTTGCTGCGGGTATTAAAGGATAAAGCTCCGAACCTGCTGCAGGAAAAGCTTAAACTTGGCTCCCCGGAGCGGCCGGAGCAGGAACTGCTGGCGGATATAGCCCGAAGCAAGGGGCACCTTATTAAAGGCGGGGAAGTGGATGTGGAAAAAACCTGTAATGTGCTGCTGCAGGATTTTCGCAAAGGTAAATTAGGGCGGCTCAGCCTGGAATAAAAGCCCTGGCATCCATGATAGCTGTTCAATGAATATGGCAGGGTCGCCGCTCAAATCTTATTAGACGAAGAAGATATGCGCTGTGAAAAGCGGCGTTACAACCTGTTCCGCACTTTTTCGACTTTGCTGGAGCATGGTATCATCCCGATTGTCAATGAAAACGACTTGGTCAGCTATCAGAAAATCGAATCGGCTGACAGGCTGTTTGGAGATAATTATACCATGTCGGCTCATGTCGCCCTTTTATGTAGCGCTGATAATTGATTCTGCTTTCGGATATTGACGGGCTTTATGAAGGAAAGAAGGGAAAGCTGATGAGCAGCATTACAGTCTGGACGAAACAGAATGAAAACGTCGCCCAAGAACTTGATGAAACCGGCAGATATGTAGCTAAAAAAGAATATATTTACAGAGATTTAGATGAACACGCCCATTTAGTGTTAGAGGCGTATGATTGGCTGGTAAAAAATAGCCCCCGCGCTTCCCAAAAGCCGGACGATGCGGAATATCCTATATGGATATCCTTCACTCGGGAGGCGACCATGCTGCCCGGTTCGGGAACTATCATAATGGAACTTATATTAGACCCGTCCTTAATCACGATGGTAAATATCGACAAGTGGGGGATAATCCTCAATTATTCCTATATTCCGGCGGATGTGCAAGATGCCGAACACCACCGCCAATTGCTGGAGCAATATGGTGTAAGCGATACTAAAGCATATATGTCGCAGTTTTATCCACAGATAAAGAGAAAGATTATTGAGAGCTGGAGCCGATTGTTTGACGACTCTATCATTCCGGGCAGCAATAAAAAGTACGGGAATATATGGGAGGTGAAAAAAGAGTGGGTAACACAGATAATACGGTAATGCTCTATTCCTCCCAATCGGAGGCTGTAGTGAACTTTCTGGGGCGGGATAACATTTGTTTTTCTAAACGGGAATATGTGGTAAAAAAATATGGGGAAAGCGCTCCGATTTTTGTAGCGGCATATGGTTGGTTTGCCCTAGAAGCGGAAAAATATCTGCCCAAGCCGGAGGGGGCTGAGTACCCTTATTGGGCTTTTAGAGATTTACATAGTGTTGAACCATCAACCGACAGCAGGATTCTGCAATTGTGTATTCCGACAGATGAAGCGGTATTTTTTGATATGTACGACTGGAATAAGATACTTTGCCTCCAATATATCGGCGAGACGAAAACTGATGAGGCACGGTTTCGTCAAATGCTTGCTGACTATGGGATTCGGAAAGAAAGTGATGTGATCCTCACAAATTTTTACCCTGACTTAAAGCGTCAAGTGCAGGCTAGCTGGCAACGACTGTTTCGCCATCATGAAAGGATAAAGGCGGGCGATACCGCTGGCGTAGAAAGTGTGCAGGCGGGGTTGTGGCGACTGAAAAAAGAGTGGATTGTGTGAACTATAAGTTTCTATCTATTAAAAACATTTATTGCC
>DHCD01000073.1:52889-54133 GCA_002398105.1 Syntrophomonas sp. UBA4911 | reverse complement strand
TCTAACATGCATCCGAACAGAGTTGTTGTATTTTTAATCTGTAATCAAGTGATATTCTTCTTCTGTACACGGATTTACGCAGATTTCTCTCTTTAAGGTTATCAGCGTTAATCCGCGTTTTCCTGTGTTCCAATTAGGGTATTCGATTTTTGTGGCAAAATACCTGGAAGCCAGGGAAACACGTGGAAAAGCCTTGAAAATCTCCGTAGTTCTCTAAAGATTCCGCGAGGCTTCGCACTCTATTTATTAGTTATGTAAAAAAATAAATGAATTATGCGCATTTTAGGAAGGATTAAACAAATCTTTGCAGAATAGATATGACTATAAAATAAAAACAGTTTTAATATAACTAAAAGTTATATTCACAAAGGAGGATTAGTAACAGTGAGCAGAAACAAATGGTTTATTCTGTTGACCGGACTGGTTATAGGAGCCTTTGCCGCTATTCTGGTCAAACTGGGTAACCCGGGCAACATGGGATTCTGTATAGCCTGTTTTGAAAGGGATATTGCCGGAGCCTTAGGCCTGCACCGGGCAGGAGTAGTGCAGTATGTACGCCCGGAGATAATAGGACTTATACTGGGAGCCATGTTTACCGCCATGTTCAGCGGCGAGTTTAAAGCCCGGGGAGGTTCAGCCACGCTGGTACGATTTATTATGGGCGTATTTATGATGGTTGGGGCCCTGGTTTTTCTGGGCTGTCCTTTAAGAGATGTGCTGAGAATGGCTGGGGGAGATTTTAATGCGGTCGTAGGTTTTATCGGCTTTATAGCCGGCGTAGGCGCCGGGGTATTCTTCCTGAAAAAAGGATTTAATTTGGGCCGGGCGGAATACAGCCATTCCAATGTCGGCGGTTACTTGCTGCCTATCATCTTTGCCTTTTTCCTTTTCCTGCTGTTAAAAGGCACCCTTTTCAATCCCGAAGCCGGAGGTCCACTGTTCTTCAGTAAAGAAGGGCCGGGCTCTATGGCAGCGCCCCTGGGCATATCTTTAATTGCCGGTTTGTTAGTGGGATTTCTGGCCCAGCGTACTCGTATGTGCCTCAGCGGGGGAATCAGGGATTTTATATTGTTAAGGGACAATTATTTACTGGTAGGGTTTATAGGCATATTTATCGGAGCTCTGGTCTTGAACCTGGTATTCGGATTCTTCAAGCCCGGATTTGCTGATCAGCCTATTGCCCATACTATGCAGTTGTGGAACTTTTTGGGGTTATTCCTGGTTGGTCTTACTGCCACCTTGCT
>DHCD01000073.1:45945-52679 GCA_002398105.1 Syntrophomonas sp. UBA4911 | reverse complement strand
GCGGTGGTAGTGGGAATGATTGTAGGAGCTGCCTTCTGTCATAACTTCATGCTGGCAGGCTCAGCGGCAGGGGTAGGAAATTACGGCCAGATTGCTTGTGTTATCGGTATCATATTAATGGGATGGATCGGATATAGTTACCGGGAAGAGTAGGAGGTGCTCGTTAAAATGGAAAAACTGGATGTACGCGGACTGAGTTGCCCGGTTCCGGTATTGCGGACTAAAAAGGCGATTGACGCAGGAGCCAGGGAACTGCATATACTGGGCAGCAGCCAGACCTCAAAAGAGAATGTAAGTAAACTGGCTTTGTCACAAGGCTTTGCCGTAGATATAAAAGTCGATAATAAGGATCTGTGGGAAATGGAAATCCGCAAATAAATATCACCGTTTTACAAGAGACGAAAAAGGAATAAAACGTTACAATAAAGAGGAATAAAGTAGAAATTCCTCTTTATTCTTTTTGCAAATAAAACCCAAGGAGGATTATTTTGTTTAAACGCGCTGGCCTTGTGGTATTGCTCGTGTGTCTGGGCTGTTTGGCTTCGGTAACGATTTATGAGGATTTGCAGGCTGAGGCCGGCAAAAAAGGTGAGGATAAAGATGCAGTCGCGGAAGAAGTAAAAAAGGCTCCTCTAATAGAGAGCATTACGCTTACTGCGGCGGGTGACTGTCTGATGCATGGCCCCCAGATAAGATCGGGGCTGCAGGCGGACGGAACCTATCGCTATGACCATTTTTTTGCCGAAGTAAAGGAACTGATAAACGAAGGGGATTACAGTTCCATTGATTTTGAAGCCGCCTTGGCCGGTCCGGAAAGCGGATATACCGGCTACCCTACTTTTAACAGCCCTGATGCGGTGGCAACAGCTTTTAAAGAAGCCGGTTTTGATTTGGTCATTACCGCCAATAACCATTCCCTGGACCGGGGTTATAAGGGGGCTATGCGTACCCTGGATGTGCTTCAGGGTGCAGGCCTGGATACGGTGGGGACCTATCGTAATGAGGAGGAAGCCCGGTCTTTTTTGATTAAGGATATCAGAGGGATTAAGGTTGCCTATCTGGCTTACAGTTATGGAACCAATGGCATACCTTTACCCCAAGAGCATCCGGAGTTTTTTAACTTCCTGGATAAGGACAAGATTGAAGCGGATATCAAGACATTGCGCCCCCAGGTGGATGTATTGATTCTGGTGCTGCACTGGGGGCTGGAATATACGCCCCGGCCTACTCAGGAGCAAATATTGATGGCCCACGAATTACTGGAAACCGGAGCCGATGTTATATTGGGAAATCATCCCCATGTGGTTCAGACTATGGAAATGGTTAAAGAGGGAGATAAAGATAAATTTGTTATCTACTCCATGGGGAATTTCATCAGCGCTCAGCATGGCCGGGAGAGGAACAGCGGCATCGTCCTTAAAATGAAGTTCAGCAAAAATATGGAGAATGGCCAAACCTGGCTGGATGAGGTTTCTTATACTCCAACTTTTTCTCATCCTTATAATGACAATGGAAAACTTAAATACCGCGTAATACCGGTAGAAGCGGCTATCGAAAAAATAAACCAGGGTCAGGAGCCTTATCTGAGTAAAGGCGATCTTTCCACTCTGCAAGCGGTTCTGGAATCCACCCGCAGTCAATTGGGAGAGCCTTATTACCGCAGTAACTAAAGTGAGCAGTCGGCGCCTTTCCGGTTTCAACATAAAAATTGGGGGATAATGTGATGCGCAGAAGGGTTGCACTGCTTGGCCCAAGCGACTGAATACCGCTTAGTCAATGTGCATAAACCAATTTTGCAGAATTTATTTATGCCAGTGGAGGTGGAGTGATGGAAGGATTTCCGGCGCTTTTTTCGCCGTTTAAAGTTGGCCGGGTGATGCTCAAAAACCGGGTAGTGATGGCCCCCATGGCCTTAAAATATGCCAATCTGGATGGTGGGGTGAGTGAACGGCAGATAGCCTATTATCAGGACCGGGCCCGGGGTGGGGCAGGCTTGATCATAGTCGAAGCTGCCTGTGTCGATGCTCCTGTAGGGAAAGAAGGTTTTGGCCAGATATTGATTGACCATCCCCGCTACATAAGAGGTTTGAGCCGTTTGGCCGAGACCGTAAAGACAGCCGGCAGCAGAGCAATCATACAGCTATTCCACGCCGGGCGTCAGACCCACGAGATAATTACCGGGATGCAGCCGGTGGCTCCCTCCCCCCTGCCGGTGAAGAACAGCAGGGAGATTCCCCGGGAACTTTCCGGGGAGGAAGTAGAGAACCTGCGGGATAAGTTCATTGCTGCCGCCGGCTATGCGCATACAGCTGGATTTGACGGGGTTGAGCTTCATGCTGCTCATGGTTACCTGATTAACCAGTTCCTTTCCCCGGATTCCAACCAGCGCTCGGACCAGTATGGGGGAAGCCTTGAAAACCGGGCCCGATTGCTGCTGGAAATAGTGACCGGGATAAAACAAAGCTTTCCAGACTTGGTGCTGGGAGTCCGCCTCAATATTGACGATTTTGTCCCCGGGGGTCTGGAGATGACCGAATCGCTGGCAATTTGCCGGCTGTTGGAAGCAGCGGGAGCGGAGCTGATCAATTGTTCCTGCGGTACTTATGAATCGGGACTTACCAGTATTGAACCGGCATCTTATCCCGAGGGCTGGCGCAGCTATATGGCGGCAGCGGTAAAGCAGGCGGTGTCAATACCGGTGGTCAGCGGCGGTATTATCAGAACCCCGCAGATGGCGGAAGAAATGATTGCCAAGCAGCAGACCGATCTGGTTTTCCTGGGACGAGCCCTGCTGGCTGACAGCGATTGGCCTTGCAAGGCTGAGAAGGGCGAGCTTGAGGATATTCGCCCCTGTATAATGTGCAATCATTGTATCGAAAGCAGTTTCGGGAATATAAATGTCGGTTGTACGGTTAATCCGGCTGCGGGCAGAGAGCGGGAATGCTTAACCGGGAAAAGCATCAATATTAAGAAACGGCCCGGAGTTGTTGTAGTGGGTGGGGGCCCGGCGGGAATGCAGGCGGCTCTGGCTATTTCTCAGCGTGGATTTGAAGTGAACCTGTTCGAAAAAGAGGAAAAGCTGGGGGGATTATTAAATCTGGCGGCAGTGCCTCCCCATAAAGAGAGAATAGCTCTATTCAGGGATTATTTGATAAAGCAACTACAGAAGAGTTCGGTGGGGATAAAACTTAATCAGCTTTTTAAAGCGGAATATCTGGAACAGGAATGCCCCGCCCACCTGATCATTGCCACCGGATCAAAACCGTTGCAGCCGGCTTTCACGGGCTGGAAGGGACCGCAATGCCTGCAGGTGGAGGATATATTAAGCGGCCGGTATCAGCTTAGCGGTCAGCAGGTTGTTATTATAGGGGGCGGAAGTGACGGCTGTGAAACTGCCGCTTGCCTGCTTGAGACCGGTAATGATATTACTATTGTTGAACAAGCGGGGTTTATGGCCCGGACGATGGAAAAGAAAAATAGGCGGGATCTGCTCAACCGCCTTAAAAACGGCGGAGTTTTAACCTTGACCGGCACTAAAGCGATGGAAATAATTCCCCCAGGTTTACGGATCATCCGCAGGGATGAACAGGAGGAAATCCTGCCGGCCGATTATATAGTGGCGGCGATAGGCTACGAGCCGGATAATGAAATATATTTTAAGGCTTTAACCCTGCATCCCAGCGTATTTATGATTGGAGACGCCCGGGCGGTTAAAGGTATAAAAGAGGCGATATTGCAGGGTGAAATGCTGGCGGCAACGCTGGCTCACCGTAACCGCTAAAAGACCGGAGGTAGATCATGGACGATGCTTTAAGGAAAGAACGGCAAAGAATCAGGAGCCTGCATAAATATGAAGAAGAAGCCTGTCAACAGGGGTTCAAATACATAGCTGGTATTGACGAAGTAGGGCGAGGGCCGCTGGCCGGACCGGTGGTGGTGGCAGCCGTAATTTTCCCCCGCCAAACCTTTATCGCCGGGGTAGATGATTCCAAAAAACTGAGCCCGGGCAAAAGATCAAAACTGGCCGCCCAAATTAAGGAGGCTGCTCTATCCTGGGCGCTTGCAGCCATAAATCCGCCTTACCTGGACGAAATCAATATCCTTAACGCTACCCGGGAAGCTATGTATACGGCTGTGGCTGAACTGTATCCCCGACCCGATTTTCTGCTTATTGATGCCCTTAAATTACCCGATATAAATATTAAACAGCAATCCCTGATTAAAGGTGACAGTCTGAGCTTTTCCATTGCCTGTGCTTCCATTCTGGCTAAAGTGGAGCGGGATGCGAGTATGGAGGCTCTGGACCTTATTTATCCGGGCTATGGCTTCAGTCAGCACAAAGGCTATGCCACCCGGCAACATGTACAGGCATTGATGACAAAAGGACCCTGTAATATACACCGGCGCAGCTTTGAACCGGTAAAATCCTTGTTAGCAGGAGGTGTCTATGGAAGGCAACCAGGTCTCTTTGACCAGAATGATGCTTAATATTGCCACCCCATCCGACCAGGGCATTTCCTTTTCCCGGGGCGAGATTTTGCAGGGAACGGTCCAGGAAGTAAAAGCTGACGGCCTGGTGACAATGCTGCTTAAAGGCCGCTTAATTGAAGCGGCTACTGAAGTGATGGTCAAATCGGGGCAGCAGCTTTTTCTTATGGTAGACGATTTCAGGGACGGTAAAACCTATTTAAAAGTGCTCAGCCCGGAACGTATGGAAAAGGTGGAGAATGCCAGTCTGTCAGCCAATCTGCAGAACCTGGGTATTCCTGCCCGGGAAGATACGGTTATAATGGCCCGCAAGCTGCTGCAGCATAATTTGCCGGTTACTCCCCATAACCTGAGCGAAATGGCGAAAGGCATCAACCTTCTGGGCGGAGCCGACCAGCGCCGTCTGGAAGTGGTCGCTTTTGCCCTGTCCCGTAATCTGCCGGTGAATCAACCCATATTAAGTGCCCTGCTGCAGTTTACCGCTCCCGACAGTGATCTGGGCAAGCTGCTGCAGAGCCTTGCCCGCAGCCTGAGTGAGCTTTCGCGTCCGGCAGTCGGCGAGCCTCCCCAACCGGCGGTGCGCTTATCTCCGGAAGTGATCACTCCTCAAACCGTGCAGACGGATGGCAATAATGCTGCGGAAAGCAGTAAGGCCGGCCGCGGCCCGGCTCAACCGTTTCCCGGCATGCAATACAGCGAGCCGGCGGCGAACCAGGCAAGGCCGGCAGCCAATACGCCAGCTCAACCGATGGCGGCGGAAAGCAAGGGTATGGTCCTGCCGCCCGAACCACCGGCGCCTAATCGGGAAATGCCGCCTGCCGCTCAAGCCCAGTTGCGGGCAGAAGGCGGGCAGCAAGCCAGGCCGGAAAGCCCGCCCCCTTCAGCAGTGTCAATACCTGTGGACGCAGACGAGATTTCCTCCAATAGCATGAACCGTCCGTCTGCTGAAAAAACTGGTCAAAGTGCTGCTGAGCGCACTCCAACCCCGGTTGTGTCTTCAACCCGGGCGGATGGAGAAGAGGCAGCGGCCGCCATGGTCAACCGGCCGGCCGCTGAGAAGGCAGACAGCCAGCCAACGATGGCGGGGAGGATTTTACCCCAACTGGATCCGGAAACGCCGACTCCAGCCGGAGGAGATAAAAGCGCCGCCATATTGACCGGACTTAAAAATGAAGGTGAAGTGCTTAAGCTGGTGGAACTTCTCCGTCCCCTTTTGGACCTTTTGCCGCAGCCGGCCGGAGATAAGCCGGCGGTCACGACGGAGAAAATCCAGAACTGGCTTCAGTCCGAAAAAGAAGTCATACGAAGCCTGATCCTGCTGGAAGATATAATAAAAAGTGCCGACGCCGGATCCAAATCGCCGCTGGCAACGGAACTGCTGGGCAGAATAGAGGGCATGGAAAAAGAAATCAGCGGGCAGCGGATATTTAATTATCTCAGCCGCCTGCCGGATTCCAACTTCAATTATTACTACTTCTCCTTTCCGGTCAAGATCAATGATGAATACCGTCTATGTCAGCTGCGGGTCAATCGGGACGCAGGCAAAAATCTGCTTAAAGACCAGGACAATATTAAATTTATCGTATCCCTGGATACCGCCCAAATGGGCATGGTGCTCTTCCATGTGAACTGGAACCGTAATCATACCTTGACAGTGCAGGGGGTAGTTGAAGGGGAAAATGTGATGGAGCATCTGAACCGGAATATGGGGCAGTTAGTCGACAGCCTTGGACAACTGGGCTACAGCGTCATCAACCTGGGAGTCAGAGTAGCCCGGAAGGATGAAACGGCCGATAAGCTGAAGCCGCAGATGGAAGAAGCGGCGGTGAAGCTCCGTCCTTTCTCCATAGACGTAACAGTGTAGGAGTAAAATATGGCAAATGGTTACGAAAAGGATGAAATGCAAAAAGCGGTAGCCTTGCGCTATGACCCGGAGAAAAACCAGGCGCCGGCAGTGGTGGCCCAGGGGCGCGGCTACATCGCCGAACGGATAAAAGAGGTGGCCCGTGATAGCGGAGTGCCTTTAAAAGAAGACCGGCAACTGGTAGAATACCTCATGGCCCTTGATTTATATGAAGAAATCCCGCCCCAGCTTTATGCAGTTATTGCAGAAATACTGGCATTCATATATTCCATGGATAAAAAATATTGAACCGTACCAGGTTAGAAAGCGACGGCTGGGGCTGAAGATGGATGTATAAAATGGGTGGTTACTCCGTATGAAAAGTAAAAAAATAAGCTGAAAA
>DHCD01000073.1:41348-45618 GCA_002398105.1 Syntrophomonas sp. UBA4911 | reverse complement strand
AATGGACGGAGAATGTTAAGATAGAAGAATCCGGAAAAGAAACCGATAGAAAATATACAGGAGCAGGTTATGAGACGGCAACTGGGATTGTGGGGAGAAAGTATAGCGGCACATTTTCTGCAAGGCAAAGGATATGATATTCTGGAGAGAAACTATTACACCCGTTATGGAGAACTGGACATAATATGTGAGAAGGACCGAAAACTGGTTTTCGTAGAGGTGAAAACCAGAAGAAGCACTCAATTCGGCTCTCCCGAGGAGGCCGTTACCAGGCAGAAGATAAATCATCTGCGTAAGGCGGCTATGGTATACTTAAACAATTGGAAAGGGCCTTACCGGGAAATTCAATTCGACGTTATCACTATACTTATTGACGCCGGCGGCCAGCCAGGCATTAATCACATTGAACAGGCGTTTTAAAAAAACAAGGCGGAGGAAAAAGGTGTTAATTTACGGCAAAGAAATACGGGAAGAAATAAAGCGGGATGTGGCCCAGGCGGCTCAGCAAAACCATATGAGTATGGTCGTTATACGAGTGGGCGATGATAAAAGCTCACTGTCTTATGTGAACGGCATAAAAAAGTTTGGAGATGAGACCGGAGTAAAAGTAGAGATAGCTAATCTTTCGGCTGGTATCAGCCCGGAGGAAGCAATTAAATATATTGGAGCATTAAACCGCGATCCCGGTGTCAACGGGATCATGCTGCAGACCCCCCTGCCGGCCCATCTGCAAACCAGCGAACTGGTCAATGCCATTGACTATCATAAAGATGTGGAAGGCATACACAATTTCAACCTGGGCAAATTGATCAGCAAGCAGGCTGGAATAAGGCCCGCCACCCCCAGAGCAGTTATCAGCATGCTGAAACATTACCATATAAATATTGAGGGGCAGAAAGTATGCATTGTAGGCAGAAGCGCTATTCTGGGCAGCCCTCTGGCCATGATGATGAGTTCTGAAGACGGCACTGTTACCCTCTGTCATTCCCGTACCAGAAACCTGAGAGATGAAACCCGACAGGCTGATATTCTGGTAGCTGCAGTAGGAAAAGCCAACTTTATTACCCCGGATATGGTAAGGGAAGAAAGCGTAATAATAGATGTCGGTATCAACTTTGACGGGAACGGCAAAATGCTGGGCGACGTCCATGAAGAGGCCAGGGCTAAAGCCCGCATAGCCAGTGCCGTACCGGGCGGAGTCGGGCCTATTACAGTGGCCGAACTTTTTGATAATTTGCGCATAATAAGCCAGAACAGATGACATGGAAATTCCGCGGCAAAATATATAGCGTAGTTGGGATATTTTCATATTGGGCTGCTTCCCTGCGGGCCATGGACGGTTAATTAAGGAAAATAAAATATAAATTGGTATTAAATGAGGTCTATGACAGACCTCATTTTGTCATTCTTAGGCCTATTTAAGAAATTTTTATAAAGAAAATTTAAAATTAAGCAGGAATATCTAAAATTCCATAGAAATAAATAAAATACAACAAAACCAAACTCAAACTAAAATAAAAATATAAATAATAAGACATATACCAACTATACATAACAAAAAAGCCAGTTTACCTCCGCCTTCGAAATTGGCCTTTTATGAAAGGAAGACTGTGGTGCAGGCAGCTATCAAGGAGAAAATCGCAGCAATAGAAAGCAGAAAGGGCAATAGCTGGAGGATTGGAGTTCTTTTGATTGTGCTCATACTTATCTTTATTCTTTCCTTTGTTCTGGGGCGATACTCGGTACCTCCCGGGCAGCTGTTGGAGGTTTTAGCCACCCGGGTATTGCCCCTGGAACAAAGGTGGAGCGATACTGTGGAAACAGTCATTTTCCAAGTGCGCTTGCCCCGCATCCTGGCCGCCATAATGATAGGAGCGGCACTATCCACTGCCGGCGCCGCCTATCAGGGGATGTTTAAAAATCCCCTGGTTTCTCCGGACATACTCGGGGCCTCGGCGGGAGCAGGTTTTGGAGCAGCTCTGGGGATATATTTTTCTTTCAGCATGATAGGGATACAGATAATGGCTTTTATAGGCGGTTTGGCAGCAGTTGCCCTGACCTATGGAATCAGTCTGAGGATTCGGCATGATCCTATGCTGGCTTTGGTGCTGTCCGGCATCATGATCGGCTCACTATTTACGGCGGCTATTTCCGGCATAAAATATATAGCTGATCCCTACGATAAATTGCCGGCTATTACCTTCTGGCTGATGGGGAGTCTGGCTTCCATTAACCCTCAGGATATCTATATGGTAGTGGTGCCCATAATGGCAGGGATGATATTGCTGTTTCTCTTACGCTGGCGGCTTAATGTTATGGCCATGGGTGAGGAGGAGGCACAGGTACTGGGCCTCAATACCAGACGCTTAAAGGCTGTGGTTATCCTCTGCTGTACCCTTATGACGGCAGCGTCGGTTTCCGTCAGCGGACTTATCGGCTGGGTAGGACTGGTGATACCGCACTTGGCCCGAATGATCGTAGGGCCTAATTACCAGGTGCTGCTGCCGGCGTCTATTTTGCTGGGAGGCGGTTATTTGCTGCTGGTGGACGATTTGGCTCGTCTGTTGGCCAGTATGGAAATACCATTGGGGATTTTGACGGCTCTCATAGGAGTACCTTTTTTTCTATATTTATTATTAAACAGTAAGTGGGGATGGAAATGAAACTGGAGCTTAAAAACCTGAGTTGCGGATACGGACGGCAAAATGTGGTAGACGGTATTTCTCTGGAAATAAACGAGGGAGAAGTGATCGGCCTCCTGGGAGCTAACGGCTGTGGTAAGACCACCCTGATCAAAACCATACTGGGACTGTTGCCGCCTCATGGAGGAGAGGTGCTGCTGGATGGCAAAAACATCAAACACTGGACTTCCGCTCAGATTGCTCGGGTAATCGGCTATATTCCGCAGATGCATACTCCGCCCTTTCCCTTTCAGGTACTGGATGTGGTTCTGATGGGAAGGACAGCCCATATCAAGCCTTTCGCTTCCCCTTCTTCCCGGGATGTGAAAATCGCCGAACAGGCTCTGGAAATGCTGAATATATCATATCTGCGGAATCGGATTTATACCGAGATAAGCGGAGGGGAGAGACAGCTGGTTCTGATTGCCCGGGCGCTGACCCAGCAACCGAAAATCCTCATTATGGATGAGCCTACTTCCAGCCTTGATTTCGGCAATCAAATCAAGGTCTTGAGCCATGTTAAGCAACTGGCGGGATTGGACCTGGCCGTTTTAATGTCGTGCCACTTTCCTGAACATGCTTTCCTCTATTCTACCCGGGTGGTGCTTTTAAATGAAGGCAGGATTTTACACAGCGGGCCCCCAGCCGAAGCTATAACGGCTGAGAGACTCAAAATTCTCTATGGGGTGGAGGTGGAAATCATATCGGTCAGAAACCGACTTAATAAGGAGTTGAAAGTCTGTATTCCTTCCGGCTATCAAATAGCGGAAGGGGATTTGACCCCGGCCCCAAAATCAGACCAGATCTATGCCTTGGCATAGGGACAGGGGATTTTATCTATAAAAGCCGGGAACCAAAAAAAGTTATAAAATAGGAGGGTATATCTTGCTGAAAGGAAGAAAATTAATAGTTTTGCTGACCATACTGGCTCTGGTTATGAGCTGCTTTTTGGCCGGTTGCGGCCAGGAAGAGGCGAAAGGAACAGCTAAAACAGCAGAACCTGAAATGCGTACTATTACAGATATGGCAGGCCGGGAGCATACCATACCGACTGAGATAGACAAGGTCTTTTCCACCAGCCCGGTGGGCGCTATCCTCACCTACACTCTGGATCCGGAATTGTTAATCGGCTGGAACTATGAATTGCGTGAGGGAGAAAAGGAATACATCCTTCCTGAATATCAGAGCCTTCCCAATCTGGGCGGCTGGTATGCCAAAGCTACCTGCAATATTGAGGAATTGCTGAAAATTCACCCTGACGTGATTATTTCCATGGGAGTTATTGATGAAACCACCATATCCCAGGCGGATGAAATTCAGCAGCAGGTGGATATCCCGGTTATTGTGATGAATGGTGATCTGAATAAACTGGATGAGACCTATGAGTTTGCCGGCAAGCTTTTAAATAAAGAAAAGCAGGCTAATGAATTGAGCGCTTATTGCCGGGAGACATTAGCTGATATTCAGTCCAATACCAAAGGAATTGCCGAAGAGGCACGGGTCCGGGTATATTACGCCGAAGGGGCTGAAGGACTGGAGACTGATCCGAAAGGATCAAGTCATACCGAGGTTTTGGAAATGGCGGGGGG
>DHCD01000073.1:35907-41190 GCA_002398105.1 Syntrophomonas sp. UBA4911 | reverse complement strand
GGGAGTAAATGTGGCTGATGTTGCGATGAAGGGCGGCATGGGCATGACTCCGGTTTCCCTGGAACAGATACTTGCCTGGAACCCTGATGTCATTCTGAGCTGGAATGACACCCAGGGAGGATATTACAGCAAGTTGCTGACCGATCCCAAGTGGCAAAGCATTGCGGCGGTGAAAAATAAAAAAGTCTATGCCGTACCCAGCGGTCCTTTTAATTGGTTTGACCGCCCCCCTTCAGTAAACCGCATACTGGGACTGAAATGGCTGAGCAACTTGCTTTATCCCGATATCTATAAATATGATATGGCCCAGGAAACCCGGGAGTTCTATAAGAAATTCTATCATTACGAGCTTTCTGATGAAGAGGTGAATTCCCTGCTTAAAGACTGCGGCGGTATATAGGACTGACCCCGCCTGTGGGAAAATAATGGGCTGAACCAGTAGGCAAGCAGAATTTATGCTCATCCTGCTCCCGGCTGGGATTTTGGCAGTCCCCGCTGGATTCTGGGGTTAATGAACATTGCCAATATTCTGCACCCGGATATTTTTAATTTTGACCTGGAGAAAGAGGCGCAAAACTTTTATCAGCGCTTCTATGGCATTGATTTTGCGGTTACTGAGATCAACCGCTCCTTCAGCAGGCCGCAGCGGAGCTGGAACTGGCTATAAGACCGAAAAGACGGAGGTAAGTATGGAAATCAATGTAGTTGAATTCGATAAAATTGCCCGGGAAGTTTTTGCCCCGATATATCCGGTAATAGCAGAACAAATAATTGCCCGGACCGGAATAAACAAGGGTTGCTGCCTGGATATCGGATGTGGAGGCGGCTATCTGGGGCTGGCGCTGGCCCAAATCACCGAACTGGAAATGGTGCTGTTCGACGAGTTGGCTGAAATGCTGGACCTGGCTCAAGGATATATTCATGACCGCGGTTTGGAGTCCCGAGTAAAAACCTTACAGGGGGATGTCCATGCCATACCGCTGCCGGATGGGAGTGTTAATCTGGCAATCAGCCGGGGCTCTCTGTTTTTTTGGGAAGATCAGGCTCAGGCCTTCCGGGAGATCCACCGGGTACTGGCCCCTGGGGGGATGACCTGCATCGGCGGAGGATTTGGCAATCAAGAACTCTTGAAAAAGATTGAAAAGGAAATGCTGCTGCGGGATCCGGATTGGAACCGACAACGCCGGCAGCGGGTGGTCAAGAGCAGGGCGGCTGATTATCGGGCCAAACTGGAGCAGGCCGGTATAAAGGATTTTGAAATAAAACAGGATGAAAGCGGTTTATGGATAATAATAAGGAGGTCGGCCTGATGCAGTGCTGGATTTGCGAAAGGGGATGCTTTATTCCCGAGGGGGGACGCGGAGCCTGCGGAATGTATCATAATTCCGGCGCTGGTATTGCAGAGCTATATCCGCATCGCTATCTGGTGGCTTGCCCTATTTCCATAGAAACCATGCCGATGCTTCATTTTTATCCCGGAGGTAAATTTCTGCAAATTACCACGGCCGGATGTAATTTTAACTGTCCGGGCTGTATTTCCACCGTAATTGTGGGAGAAATGCAACCCGCCAGCAATGCCCTGCAAGCTCTTTCTTCGGAGCAGGTGATTAATATGGCTCAGAAAAACCATTGTCTGGGGATCGCCTTCCTTATGAATGATCCGCTGGCTTCTTTTCTGACTTTTCTGGATGTAGCCCGGGAGGCCAAAAAGGCAGGACTGCTGGTGGGATGTTCTTCCAATACCTATTTTACCGAATCTTCCCTGCAAGAGATTGCTCCCTACCTGGATTTTATCAATATCGGTATCAAGGGACTGGCCGATGAGTCATACCGAAACTGCGGAGGAAGCACAGTGCGGCCGGTGCTGCGCAACCTGGAAAAGCTGTGGCGGCAGGGGATCCATGTGGAAGTATCATGCATAGCTGAAGAAAATAAGCAAGATGAGATTACAGCTCTGGCTGAGATCATAGCCGGCATATCTTCAGATATCCCGTTGCAGATTATGCGCTTTCTGCCTATGGAGGCAGCCGCTTTAAATAAAGAAATGTCCATTAGGGAAGCAGAAGAACTGGTGGTCAAGTTAAAAAATTATTTGAACTATGTTTATCTGTTTAATTCTCCCGGGACTCAATACCTTAACACCTTTTGCCCGCAATGCGGCCGTCTGCTTTACCGCCGTGATTTCTATGGCCCTATGGGAGCTAAATTTAAGGCTGCCGCAAACGGGAAACAAGGGGATGAGTGTCCGCAGTGCAGAGGTAAAATTGCCCTGAAAGGGAGGGCGGCAGCGGACCTCTACCAGGAGGGAAGCTTTGAAGGGGGATATCCCCTGACCCGGGCGATGGAAATGATGGAGGCCATATTGCTGGCTATAGGGGTAAAAGAAAAGAAAACCGTAGTCGGGCTCTGGGAAGATGTATTCCTCAATGGAGGATTGGATAAGCTGCACCATGATCTGCAGAATCCGGATAAATATCTGGAATTGATCAGAAGTTATGGAGTGAGAGTCAACCGGACTGCGAAAGCGGAGGAACTGGCCTCATACATAGAAGACAAGATTAGAATAATCAAAAATGGTTACGGCCGCATAAAGGAAAAACCAAGAGTATACTACAGCATGGGCAAACCTCTCTTTGCAGTTAAAGGTGAGCGTTTTGAGAACCAGATGGTAGAATTGGCCGGTGGAGTTAGTGTCAACCAGGAGATTGAACTAACCGGTCGTCCGGGTATGACTTTATCCCCGGGAGAATTGGAGAATCTAAATCCGGATGTGATATTTATTTCTGCTTTTCTTTCGGCATCCAAAGAGGATTTCTTGGATGAATGCCGGCAGCAAAAACTAAACCTCAGGGCTATACAGAAAGAGAAAGTGTATAATTATCCCTCACCCGGCTGGGATTTCGGCAGCCCGCGGTGGGTACTGGGACTTATGTACATGGCTAACATCCTGCATCCGGAGGTTTACCATTTTGATCTGCGGGCCGAGAGTTTGCTCTTTTATTGCCGCTTTTATAATATGACTTTTGATATTGCCGGGGTTAACCGGTCATTCAGTAAGCCCGGCAACAGCTGGCAATGGCAAGCTTAAAAAAATAATCCTGATGCTTGCAGGATGAAACTTTTATACAAAAAGAACCAAAAATTTATTTAAAAGGTGGATAAAAATGAAGCCTGTACCAATAAAAATTAGCTGATGCAACATATTGCGCAATAAATAGCTGATAGGAGATTTGCGATTAAAAGTATACTTAATATATGCTATGTATATATAAGTGTAATATTTATTAGAATGCTTTTCTCGGTCTGATTTTCCAAGTATTATACGGACTAAATGCTGCCAGCAGATGATTTATTAATGACTGCAATTATCAGACTATCAATTGATTATGGTAGTTTAAGGAGATACCTGCAGGTGGCTCCGGAAAGACCAATATTTATGACTATGTTGCTTATCATACATAGTAATATAAATATTGGCTTTTATTTTTATGGATTTAAGATTAAAAGTGGTGAGGAATAGTAATGGCATCTTGTATAAATATTACCGAAATTATTAATAACGGGGATCATACCAGGCTTAAGATGAATGAGTCGGAACGCAAAAAATTACAACATGAGTTTAAAATTTATATGGAAAAATATTTCAAACAAAAATTAGGTAAGGGTGTTGACTATACCAAGATAATTATCTGGGATGATATGCTTATAATCAGAGGGGAAGGGTTTCTCACAACACCTGAGAAATTCATTAATGAAACTCCATCAGGAAGAGAGGTGGTGCGGGCAGCACGAATGCAGGTGGTCAAACAGCATTCGCGGGATAACATTCCTTATTTTGAAGAAAGATTGGGGGCCAAGGCTATACATCAAGCCTATGAACTAGAACCGGAAAATGACTTTTGGATGCATGCGATAGTGTTTGATCGGGTATTATGCGAGTAAAAAGCACAATACAATTTTAGGTGGTTTACGGAGAAACCTGATACAGGTGGCTCCGGGTGAAGACCTGTGTTTTTATGAAGCGGTTTTCAAACGATGACGGCTTCGTAATAATGTGGGCCTTTTTTTTGTGGGTAAAATTTAGAGAGGGAAAGTAAGATTACAGGAGGTATTTATAATGGCTGATACAATGAAAGCTTTGGTTTATCGCGGCCCTGAGAAAATAGCCCTGGAAGATGTTCCGGTACCTAAGATCATTGAACCCGATGATGCCATAGTTCGGGTTACCACATCAACTATCTGCGGAACTGATATTCATATCTGGCATGGCGGCATGCCTGAAGTAGAACCGGGAAGAATTATAGGGCATGAATTCGTTGGAGAAGTCGTGGAGGTAGGTCCTGCGGTGCGCAATAACAAAGTAGGCGACAAGGTCGCCGTTTCCTGCGTGACCCAGTGTGGCGAATGCTTTTATTGCGTACGGGGCGTCTATTCCCACTGCACCACCGGCAGCTGGATTTTCGGATATATGATTGACGGCTGTCAGGCCGAATACGTTCGGGTTCCTCATGCCAACCTGGGTATGTTCACCATCCCCGAGGGGCTGACGGAAGAAGATGTGCTTTTCGTCGGCGACATCCTTTCCACCGGTTATCACGGTGCCGAACATGCATACATTGAGCCCGGTGACACAGTGGCCGTGATGGGCGGCGGTCCGGTGGGCATGTGCGCCATGACTACCGCCAGACTATGGGGACCCGCTGAAATTATCGCGGTTGACATCAATCAGGACCGCCTGGATTTCGCGGTCAAGACCGGTATTGCCGATGTGGGCATTAACCCTACTAAAGTAAGCAGTGTCGGAGATGCGATCAGAGAGAGGACTCAAGGCCGCGGTGCTGATGCCACCATTGAAGCCAACGGTTTCAAACCAACCTTCGACATGGCCATAGATGCAGTTAGACCAGGTGGTCACGTTTCCCTGATCGGTGTATTTGAAAAGCCTCAGGAACTCCCTATGAACACTTTATGGATTAAAAACATTGCCATCAATATGGGGCTGGTGAATGCCAATCGCATCCCGGAGCTGATCAAGCTTATTGAAAAGGGCAAGATCAGCACTAATTTCCTGTGTACCCACCGTGCTCCTTTAAATGATATTCTTAAAGGCTATGATATTTTTGGCGGCAAAAAAGATAATTGCCTGAAATGGATAGTAACTCCATATGAAAAATAAAATACGCTAAGATTTCCTTAGGCATCTCTCGTTCATTTGCCCTAGGATTCATGTTCAAAGAAAGCCGGGGGCACCCTCTGATTATGAGGGTGCCCCCGGCTTTGGTG
>DHCD01000073.1:9967-35724 GCA_002398105.1 Syntrophomonas sp. UBA4911 | reverse complement strand
TGAGCGGGAAAAACATATAATGTTAATACCAGGCTGATTACCCGCCAGGTTCCTCCATTTTTTGTTAAGACAACAAAAATTTTTATTATTATTCTTATCAAAAACATAATAGGCTATTATTTCATATATTAAAGCTTTTGATACCTAATTATTTTTATACAGTATATAAATTTTTTTTATCATTACCATTAAATGGTTTGACATAGTTTTTGTGTTCTCCTAGAATAATTGCAAATATTTACTATATGAAATTTAGCAATATGACAACAATATTGGTCTCCGAGCCTTTAAACCTGGAGTTAGCCAAACTGGTTTACCGGGCCTGGGTTAGGAGAAAAGCCTGAACCTCTCTGTATCTGTGGAAAGGGGTACCTGATAAACGTCTGTTATGGACGGCGGGAGTGTACTTTTTTGTCACTAACCTGTCTTTTGAATTTACTTTAAAATATATAAACCAGTTGCTCCGAGCCTTTGAGCCTAAGGCAATGGGCTATGGCTAAAAGGCTTGGGTACAGGGGGAAACTTCTGTGCCTCCCCGTATTGTGGAAAGGAGTTGCAATATAACTATTTGTTTTTAAAAAGCAGGTAGCTGTAATGTGCTTTTTGCCGGTACGGATGCCTGTTTTCTTTGTATAGGGATATATAGCCGGGTTGGAAATTCTCTGCCTGGTCAATATTTAAGGGAGGGGGGATTGAAGGGAAACCTGCCGTTTTACATTGCTCCGAGCTTGGTATGCCTAAAGCTGATAGCCATGGCGTAGAGCCGATAGGGTAGATTTGGAAACAGGTTTGCCTCCCGATTTGGAAAGGAGCCCGAGACCGCCTGATAAGGACCAGATAATTGCTGTTCTGGGCTTTTTCTAGTTATGTTCAGATGTATCCAGTGCAATTATTTGAACCTCCAGGTTAGGCGGGGGTTTTTTTGTTTTTAGACCTGATTTAAGCAAGCAATAGTTATGGAAGGAGTGATCGGAGTGGGAATGGTTAAAGTGATCATTGATGGAAAGGAGGTTGAAGTTGCGGAAGGTACTACTATAATGCAGGCAGCCGACCAGATAGGGATAGAAATACCCCGGCTTTGCTATGATCCGGAGTTAAAACCCCTGGGAGCCTGCCGTCTTTGTGTGGTACAAGTGGAAGGAAATCGTCTTTTTCCGGCATCCTGCGTGACCCCGGTTAGTCCCGGTATGGTAGTGCATACGGAATCCCCGGATATAGCGGAAGCCAGGCGCACTATTCTGGAATTACTGATAGCCAATCATCCCCTGGATTGCATGACCTGTGATAAACTGGGCGACTGTAAATTGGCTGATTACTGCTACAAGTATGGAATCAAGGAAAGTCCCTTCCAGGGAGAAAAACATGATTATGCCATAGACGATTCCAATCCCTTTATTATCCGTGACCTCAACAAATGCATCCTCTGCGGCGCTTGTGTTCGGGCCTGTGAAGAATTGACCGGCGCCGATAATCTGAGTTATATCAACCGCGGATTCTGGCGCAAGGCCACTACTGCCGGTGATGTGGATTATATTGATTCCGATGATTGTGTTTTCTGCGGACAGTGTGTAGCCGTATGTCCGACCGGAGCCCTGCAGGAAAAAAGCATGGCGGGCAAGGCACGTCGCTGGGAAATTGAACGGGTCAGAACCACCTGCCCCTTCTGCGGAACGGGCTGCAATTTTGATCTGGCGGTAAAAGAGGGCCAAATAATTGGAGTCCTGTCCAATCCGGACAGTCCGGTTAATCAGCGCCGTCTTTGTGTCAAAGGCCGCTTCGGCTGGGATTATATTTATAATGAAAAGAGGCTTACCACCCCGCTCATCAAGAGAAACGGCCAATTTGAGAAAGCCGGCTGGGATGAAGCTATTGACCTGATAGCAAAACGTTTTGCTGAGATCAGAGAAAAATACGGGGCGGGTTCTTTTGCCGCTTTAAGCTCTGCCCGCTGTACCAATGAAGAGAACTACCTGGTTCAGAAATTTACCCGTGCAGTTATGGGCAACAATAACGTTGACCACTGCGCCCGTACCTGACACGCGCCGACCGTGGCCGGTCTGGCCACTACTTTTGGAAGCGGCGCTATGACCAATTCCATCAATGAGATTTCCACCGATGCTGAACTCATGTTCCTCATAGGCACCAATACTACGGAAGCACATCCGGTAATTGGTTACAAGATGCGCCAGGCAGCCCGCAACGGCTGTAAACTGGTTGTCTGTGATCCACGCCATATTGACCTGGTCGATGAAGCCGATTACTGGCTGCGTCAGAATCCAGGTACTGATATTCCTCTTCTGAACGGACTTATGCATATCATTATTAAAGAAGGCCTGGAAGATAAAAAATTTATAGAAGAACGAACCGAAAACTATGAAGAATTGAAGGCTATAGTAGAAAACTATCCTCCGGAAAAGGTTGCTGAGTTAACCGGTGTTTCCGTTGAGGATTTATATGCTGTTGCCCGTCTCTATGCTACTACCGATAAAGCCATGATATTCTATACCCTGGGAATAACCGAACATATTTGCGGAACCCGGAATGTTATGAGCTGCGCCAATCTGGCCATGCTGACCGGACACCTGGGGCGTCCCGGGGTTGGCGTTTGTCCTATCCGCGGACAGAATAACGTTCAGGGAGCCTGTGACCAGGGAGCTCTGCCCAATGTCTATTCCGGGTACCAGAATGTAACCGTTCCGGAGATAAAAGCGAAGTTTGAGAAGGCCTGGGGCAGGCCCATGCCGGATAAAGTGGGGTTGAAGATTCCGGAGATGTTTGCCGCAGCCCACGAAGGTACGGTCAAGTCAATGTATATTTTAGGTGAAAATCCGGTTCTTACTGATCCGGACAGCAACCATATCCGGGGAGCTCTGGAAAAACTGGAGTTTCTGGTAGTGCAGGAATTATTCCTGTCGGAAACGGCGGAGTATGCCGATGTTATCCTGCCGGCAGCCAGTTTTGCCGAATGTGATGGGACTTTTACCAATACCGAACGTCGGGTGCAAAGAGTACGCAAGGCGATTGAACCCATTCCCGGACGGGCTAACTGGGAGGTTATCTGTGACATGTTTAATGCCATGGGATATCCGGTCAGCTATGATAGCCCCAAGGATATATGGGATGAAATGGCTTCCCTTACCCCCTCCATGGCCGGCATCAATTATGAGCGGATTGATAAAACCGGGATTCAGTGGCCTTGTCCCAGCTTGGATCATCCCGGAACTAAGTTCCTGCATGCGGGTAAATTCAGCCGGGGTCTGGGATTATTCCAGCCTTCCGAACATATACCTCCCGGAGAAATGCCGGATGAGGAATATCCGTTTCTATTATCCACCGGCAGGATTCTACAGCACTATAATGTCACCACTCCCTATTCCAAGAGCATCATGAGTATATGGGATCGCGAGTGGGCGGAAGTAAATCCCGCTGATGCCGAAAAAATTGGTTTGAATACTGGTGATAAGATAAAAGTTGCCTCCCGCCGGGGAGCAGTCGAGACTGCCGTCAAGGTTACCGACCGGGTTCTTCCGGGAGTAATCTGGATGTCGTTCCATTACAGTGAAACTCCTACCAATGCTGTTACCAGTCACCACCTGGATCCGATTACCGGAACTGGAGAGTACAAGGTCTGTGCGGTTAAGCTGGCAAAATTGTAGGAGGCATCAGTATGAAAAAGGTACCTGTTGAAGAGGCAGTGGGGCTGCAGATCTGCCATGATATTACCAAAGTGGTACCCGGACGGGAAAAATATCGGGCCTATCGCCGGGGACAGCTGATAACTCCGGCTGATATTCCCCAGCTGCTGGGTATGGGCAAGGAGCATATTTATGTATGGGAGCCGGAAGATAATCTGGTTCATGAGGATGAAGCCGCTATCAGGCTGGCGGGCCGGGCAGCCGGTAAGGGCTTGGAATTGACTGAACCGAGCCAGGGAAGGGTCAATCTCTGCGCCCAATATGACGGATTACTGAAGGTAAATGTGAATCGGCTGAACTGGATCAACAATCTGGAAAATATCATCCTGGCTACTATGCATAATAACCGGCCGGTGGTCAAAGGTCAGACCGTAGCAGGGACCCGGGTGATTCCTCTGGCTATTGAACGGCATATCCTGGAGGAAGCCGAAAAACTGGCTTCAGACCCGGAACCGCTGATGGCGATTATGCCTTTTGAACCGCTGTGGGTGGGGATTGTTACTACCGGCAGCGAAGTATATAATGGACAGATCAAAGATGGATTCGGCAAGTTGATCCGCAAGAAGGTGGCCCCATTTGGAGGCAGGATTATGGGCCAGGTGATTGTTCCTGACAATCCTGAAATAATTGCCCGGGAGATACAGAATTACATTGCGGAAGGGGCTGAACTGGTTGTGGTTACCGGCGGCATGTCAGTGGACCCTGATGATGTAACCCCACTGGGTATAAGGGCTACCGGATCCGAGGTCGTTTTCTATGGCGCCCCCGCCCTCCCCGGTTCCCAGAATATGCTGGCCTATCGCGGGCATGTTCCTATTTGCGGTGTACCTGCCGGGGCTCTTTATAGCCGTACTACTACTTTTGATCTTTTATTGCCCCGTATATTTGCCGGTGACCGCATAAGCAGGGCGGATATAGCAGCTCTGGGGCATGGCGGTTTATGTGAAGAGTGCAAAGTATGTCATTATCCCCTTTGTCCCTTTGGCAAGAGCATTGGTATTTAAGAACGGAGGATCGGATCATGCTGCTTAATATGAGTCTGGAAGAAGTGCAGCAGCTTTTGTTGCAAAACCTGACATCCTTACCGGTGGAAAGGCTGCCGCTTTTGCGGGCCGGTGGACGGGTACTGGCAGAAGATGCGGTCGCGGCTGAGAATCTGCCGGCTTGTAGGTTAGCGGCTCGGGATGGCTATGTTGTCCATGAAGATGACCTTAAAGGCCAGAGGTCTCTTGCCTTGGTCAGTTCATCACCAGCAGGACAACCACCTCTTCCTTTGCAAAAAGGAGAGACGTTTGAGGTTGCTACCGGAGCCGTGATCCCTGATAATGCTGCTGCTCTGGTTCCTTATGAGGAAGCAGATGCCCGGGAAAAAGAAATTTATTTACACCAAGCTATTGCTGCCGGCAGTTTTATCCGTCCGGCGGGTGAAGACTTCAGGACGGGCGAATTACTGGCCCAGCCAGGGGACATTATCACTCCCGGATTACTGTCGGCCCTGGCCGCGCTGGGAAAACGGGAACTAATGGTGTACCAACAACCGCGGGTGGCAGTGCTCAGCCTGGGAGAGCGGCTGGTAGCGTGGGAGCGTGACCCGGATTTCGGGGAAATGAGAGACAGCAATGGGCCTTTATTGGTATCACAGGCAGTTCGGGACGGAGCTTATATAACCAGGATGGAGACGGTTGATAATAATGGAAGGGCTCTCGTCGCCCGGATACAGGAAATAATGGCCGAAGCAGACTTGTTGCTGACTATAGGCGGAACCTATGCCCGGGAGCAGGCGGAATCAAGCCGGTTATTTAACCAACTGGGAGGGAAAATTCTTTTCTGGGGAGTCCCTATTCAGCCTGGCGGACATAACGGTGCGGCAGTTTGGAATGAGAAAATCCTGTTTTCTCTGTCCGGCAATCCTGCAGCCTGTGCCGTAGGCTACGAATTGTTGGCTGCTCCGGTGATTCGCGCTCTGCAGAAAAAAGAACCTTATTGCCCCCGGGTTAAAGCTCAATGTCTGGATGCGGTCGGCGGCAAAGGTGAACGCCGTTTTGTGCGGGCTCATTTAACTTTTACCGGCGGCAACTGGCAGGTAAAAGTTTTACCCGGGCAGAAGCCGGGAATGATCCGCTCCTTGATAAACTGTAATGCTCTCATTGATTTACCTGCCGGGAGTCCGGCAGTTGAAGCAGGTACCATGGTATCAGTTATTATCCTTGATACCGGCAGTATTTGGTTTTAGAATCCTGGCGATATGTGATCGGCGAACGGATCAGGTTTATTCCTTGATAATATAAGTCGGAAAAGATTCAATCTAAAGGGAGGTGAAAAGTAATGGCCGACTATAAGGCGATAATTGACCGGTATAAAGAATTGCCGGGCGGAATTATAGAAGCTTATCACGCGCTGCAAAGAGAATATAACTATATACCCGAAGATGCTGTAGATTATGCCGCTCGGGTTTTTGATATGAGCAAAGCTCAGGCCTATGGAGTCGCCACTTTCTATTCCTATCTTAAAATCGGTGAACGCGGCCAATATATAATTCGCATTTGCGAAAGTGCACCCTGCCATGTGGCTGGTGCGCACGAAGTAGTACGTGCTCTGGAAAAAGAACTGGGAATTAAGATGGGAGAGACCACGCCCGATGGCAAGTTTACTCTGGAGTTTACCGAATGTGTGGGACAGTGTCAGGCCACACCCGTCATAACCATCAACAGTAAGCCCTATGGTGATATGACGGCGGAAAAGATAGCTGCTGTTTTAGCTGAATGCCAATAGTTAATGAAGTTGAAAGGAGGGAATAAGCATGGCTGAGGAAATGCGCATCGTGCTGCGCAACATGGGTAAGATAGATCCTCTGAAAATAGAAGATTATATCGCTGCCGGGGGGTATAAATCTCTGGAGAAGGCCCGCAGCATGGAACAGGAAGCTTTAATCGAAGAAGTGAAAAAATCCGGGTTGCGGGGACGTGGCGGGGCTGGATTTAATTGCGGTATGAAATGGAGTTTTTCCTATAAAGTACAGTCCGAGCAGAAATATGTAGTCTGCAATGCCGATGAAGGTGAACCTGGAACTTATAAGGATCGCATCATAATGGAGAATGATCCTCATTCAGTATTGGAAGGCATGGCTATCTGCGGTTATGCTATAGGCGCCGACAAAGGTTATATCTACTGCCGTGGGGAGTATCCTTATGTGGTGGAAATGCTTAACCAAGCCATAGCCCAGGCTAAGGAAAAGGGCGTATTGGCTGGTTTTGATATTGAGGTAAGAATGGGAGCCGGCGCCTATGTGTGCGGCGAGGAAAGCGCTCTGATCGAATCCATAGAGGGGAATCGGGGAGAACCCCGTTTTAAACCGCCATTCCCACCGGTAATCGGCTTATGGCAAAAACCTACCATAGTAAACAATGTCGAAACCTTTGCCAATATTCCGGTAATTTTGGAAAAGGGAGCAGATTGGTACAAAGCTATTGGGGCGGAAAGATATCCCGGCACCAAAGTTTTGACCTTAACCGGTGATGTTAATAACCGCACGGTCTATGAGGTACCTACCGACACCACCATCCGTCAGGTCATTTATGATTTGGGGGGCGGCATCAAGGATGATAAAAAGTTCAAGGCAGTGCAGATTGGTGGTACCTCGGGAGGATTTATTCCCGAATCCATGCTGGACACACCGATTGATTTTGATTCCATGACCGCTATCGGTGCGGTACTGGGCTCAGGTGCGGTATTTGTAATGGACGAAAGCAGGGATATTGTAAATGTAGTGGCCAGAATTGCAGGCTTTTTCGAACATGAGTCCTGCGGCAAGTGTTCGCCCTGCCGGGAAGGGACTAAACGCATGCACGAATTAATGGAAAAAATGAATGCCGGTCAAGGTGACGGCACGGATTTATCCCTATTGGAAAGATTAGGGACGGTTATGACCAAGGCTTGTCTGTGCGGTTTGGGTCAGGCAGCCCCGGCTCCGGTACTTACTACCTTGAAGAATTTCCCCGGTGAATATCAAGCTAAATTAAATTAGTCCTTCACCACCCTGTCCAGGCAAAGCCTGGACAGGGCATATATAAGAGAGTGAATGAGCTATGCAAAGCGTAAAGCTTCTCCTGACGGGAGAGGCTTTACGTTTTTTTTATCCCGTCGTCATAGGCCTTAAGTGTGCAAAAACCAAACGATTTTGTCCAACGACTGTAGGAAAAAAATACGCGACTTTATTCCTGCAAAATTTATTGGGGTTAATATTACCGGGCTTAGGGAGTATTTTCTGATATTGGCACGTTTTTTGCTACCAATCAATCAATGCACAGTAGAACATAGCCAGGAGGTGGTACTTTTTGATTAATATTGATGAACTAGTTTCCGATCTCAATAATGGGGATGAAAAAACGCGGGCTTTTGCTGCGGAGGATATCATCTTCGACAAAATACCCGGAGGGGTACAGCTTTTAATCGGCAGGCTGATGATAGAGACTTCGCGTTATGTGCGGGAAGTGATAGTCAATTGCCTGAAGGGGATTAAGGGTCGGGATGTGGTTGAAAAAATAATTCCCCTGTTAAGCAGCGATGATGCGTTCATTCGTAATGCCAGCATAGAAATACTATCTACCCAGGGAGAATTCGCCACCGAATTTATGAGAAAACTCCTGGGTGATCCCGACAAAGATATCAGGAAATTCGCTCTGGACATTTTGTTTCAGCTAAAAAACTTGAACACTGCGGAATTGATTGCCGAAGCTTTAAACGACCCGGATATAAATAATCTGATCACCGCAGTGGAATACCTGGGTCACATGGAGGATACCAGTTACACTTACCGGATTAACCAATTGTTTATCAATACCGATAATATTCTGCTGCGCTGTACCTGCCTGGAGACCCTAGCCCAGATCGGGGATGAGGAATCTGTCCGCTATATAAATAAAATGTATCCTCGTTATGAGGAGACCAGTTTTCTGGAACAGTATTCCTTCCTTAAATTTGTAGCCCGTAAAGGCGCCGATATCCACCTGCCTTTGATCACTGTTTTAATGGAGGAGAAGGGGCAGGTAATGCCCAAGGAAATTATCAATGCCATAGAAGGCATACTGGCTCGCTATCCTCAGGAAGAAGTCCCATCTGAACTGCTGCAGGCCCTGGATGCTTATCTCAGAACCGATATTGACGCTATAAATAAATATGAATTGCTGGTCCTATTAGGGCGATACCGGAACCAGGAGATATACCGGCTGCTAATCAAGTACCTGGAACCCGACCAACCCCTTATCTGTATGGGAGCAGCAGAAGGCTTGGGCCTGTATGGAAACCCTGAAGCTTTGCCAATTTTAGTGCAGCTTAAGGAAAAAGCGGGTGACCCTGACTTGGCGGAAACGATTGAACGTTCAATATCCAAACTTAAGCAACAAATGGAGTGATAGATTTGGAATTGCCTCTGGAATATTTCATTAAATTAAGAAACCTGATTTACGAACGTACGGGAATAAGCTATGAGGAAAACAAAATCTACTATATAAAGAAACGGCTGCAGCAACGCATGGATGCCGGAGGTTTTGACAAAGTCGAGGACTATATCAGGCACCTGAAAATATTCGATCCCCAAGGTAGGGAATTTCAGGAATTAATGAATCTTTTAACCGTAAATGAAACCTATTTCTTCCGGGAGTTTTCACAGCTGCAGGTATTCGCTGAATCCTGCCTGGAGGAAATTACCCGGGAGAAGTTGGCGGCTGGCATCAGGAATATAAAGGTGTTCTGCGCCGGTTGCTCCACCGGGGAGGAGCCTTATACGCTGGGCATAATCTTAAGGGAGATGCTGGAGAACTTTTCCGCCTGGAGGGTATTGATCAAAGCGGTAGACATTGACGAAAATGTGCTGGGAGCTGCCCGGCGGGGAGTCTACGACCAGCGTGCCATAAAAGATGTACCTCAAGCCTATCTCAGGGAATATTTTACCACCCCCTCGGTGGGAGAGTATGCTATCAACCCAAATATAAAAGACATGGTTGTTTTCGAACATCTTAATCTGATGGACAGAAAAGCATTGCGCTACGAAGAGGATTATGATTTTGTCTTTTGCCGTAATGTGCTGATCTATTTTGATGATGTCTCCCGCAAACAGGTGGTGGATAAATTCTACGGTATGTTGCGCAAAGGAGGATTTATTTTCCTGGGACATGCCGAGTCCTTGAGCCGTATCAGCACCGCTTTCAGGATACGCCGCCTTAATGAGCAGATAGTTTATCAACGGTAGCTGCAGGCCAAGCTCCTGATAAAACGGCGCGGAATCTATAACTTTTGGTTAGGAGGGCAATTCATGGGCGAAAAAGTTCTGATAGTTGATGATTCGGAGATGATACGTAACTTTCACAGCTATATTTTAAAAAGTATTGGCTTGGAGATAGTGACGGCCCTGGATGGGGCGGATGCTCTGGAAAAAATATATAGCAGCGACGGCAATCTGCTGATATGTCTTACCGATATAAATATGCCCAACATGGATGGATATACCCTGATTGAACGCCTGCGGGAAGATCCCCAATATGAAGATCTGCCCATAATCATTATCTCCACCGAAGATGAACTGCAGGATAAACAAAGGGGATTTGAAGCCGGCGCCAATCTTTATATAGTTAAACCAACCGACCCGGATGAACTGGTAGAGAATATCCGTATGCTGTTAGGCAAATAGAGAAGGGTGGCTTTAATTTGAAATACACCTTTGCAGCTGACGACTTGGAAATCTTACAGGGCATTGTAGAAGAATCTACCGAACATTTACGGGGGATCGAAGAAGGCATACTGCGTCTGGAAGTCGACTTTGCTTCTGATTTGCTGGATTCAATCTTTAGAGCCATGCATTCAGTCAAGGGTGTGGCAGGTTTTTTGGATCTTACCCCTATCAAGGATACCGCCCATGTGCTGGAGTCCTTTTTGACTGATATGAGAAAAGGCCTTTATACCAGTAACTCAGAAATAACCGATACCTTGCTGCGGGGGGTTGACATATTAAATGGTCTTATCAGGCAACTAGGCAGTCAGATCAGCCGGACTGAGGGTGATCAGGATAATGCGGTACTGGAGATAGAACTGAATGACCTGGACTATGAAGCGTTTATTGATGAAGCGGAGGAATTGCGTAAAAAGGAGTTGACTACGGCTGAGACGAACCCGGACATGACCGGGGGCGACAGCGGTGCCGACGCTTCAATCAAGGTTCAGCTCTCGCCTTTATACGAACAGATGCTGGCGGACTTTATTGAAGAGACTCTGGAACACCTGGAAACTATTGAGCAAAAATGCGTTGCAGCCGAAAAACATCCGGAAGACCCGGAAATTCTCAATACGATTTTGCGGGGATTCCACAGTATTAAAGGCGGAGCCGGAGTAATCACCAGCATGCAGGACAGCGATAACCCGGCCGACCCGATAGCAGCTATCAGGACCCTGACCCATGCGGCTGAATCTCTGCTGCAACAGCATCATAACCTGTCCCGGCAGCTTTCACCGGCAGTAGTTGATGTAATTCTGGCGGCGGTAGACAAAACCACAGTACTGGTGGCAATGCTTAAGGGAAATAAAGTGGAAGGCTTTTCTCTGGAAAATTTGCTGGAGCGGCTGGATTCGTTATCTCAGGAAAAGCAGGGAGCTGGAGAGAAGAGCCCGCAAGAGGAGAATCATAAAAAATTTCCGCAGCAGCAAGCGGCTTTTATGAATATCGGCAATCAGGCTCTGGAGTCTATGCTGGGCATCATCAATAGCATAAAAAAGGGGCAGACCATGAATCCCAAACGCACCCGGCAGTATATACGGGCTCTCAAGAGCTTAGCTTCCAGCGCCCATTACCTGAACTACGAAGAGTTGCTGATGGCAGTGGATGAATCGCTCCAGTCTTTAGATAAATATACCCCGGGAAAGGATAAGGTTACTGCTGAACTTCTGCAATTTTTGCACTCCAATTATGAAACGGTGCAGAGACTGATAAACCTGAAAACAGAAAACATTTGCTTGCTGCTGGACAACGTACCGTCTGAGTACAGTGAAAAAAAGATAGGCGAGATACTTATATCAGAAAAAAAGGTTACTCCGGAACAGCTGGATTGGGCCTTAAAACAGCAGAAACGGCTGGGCGATATTCTGGTAGATGCGGGTACGGTAAAAGAGGATGACCTGGAAATAGCCCTGACCAAGCAAGCCCTGGCCCGGGAAAAAGAAAGCCAGATGATTGAACAGGCTAAGAGCAGTGAGCTCGGCGGTCAGTCCATCAGGGTGAGCCAGGAGAAAATGGACCGGCTTATGAACATGATCGGGGAATTATTGATATCGAAAAACCGCGTCTTTCACCTGGCTGCGACTATCGGGCTCGACTATGACATGCCGGCTCTGGCCCGGGAGGTTAAAGGGGTGGCAGCAGAACTGGCGAGAATATCCGATGAATTGCAGGATGCTATCATGTCGGCCCGCATGATCCCCCTGCGGGTCCTTTTTCAGCGTTATCCGCGTACGATTCGGGATACGGCCCGGAAGACTGGCAAGCAGGTCGACTTCATCATTGAAGGTGAAGATACCGAATTAGATAAGACGGTAATTGAAGCTATCAATGATCCCCTGGTCCACATGCTGCGCAATGCCGTTGACCACGGTATCGAAAGCCCCCGGGAGCGTGAGTCCAAAGGCAAAAATCCTGCGGGACAAGTTCGTTTGACGGCAGGATATCAAGGGAGTTACGTATTGATAGAGATCATTGATGATGGCAAGGGGCTTAATCCTGATGAGATCAAGCTTAAAGCTTTGAAAAAGGGGCTGCTGAAAGCGCACCAGATAGAAAACATGAGCAACGAGGAAGCTTTTCAATTTATCTTTGCTCCCGGTTTCAGTACCCGGGAAGAGGTTAGTGAACTTTCCGGGCGGGGAGTAGGTATGGATGTGGTCAAGACCAACATAGAAAAAGTAGGGGGATCAGTCAGCTTGAGCAGCAAGCCGGACCGGGGTACCCGCATTTCCTTGAAAATCCCCTTGTCTATGTCAATTATTCGCGGGCTTATGGTGGAAAGCTATGGGCAACGTTTTATCATTCCCCTGGACGCGATAGAGGAAACGGTTAAATTAGCCGGCAGTTCAATCCGTACCTACAACAGCAACATGGTGGCCGATATAAGAGAGGAAATAATACCACTGGTCAGCCTGAACGCTATCATGCAATTCGAAAATGATACCGACATGGTAAAAGAATGCGGTACCCGAGAAACAGTTCCCGTTGTGGTAATAACCTGTGATGATTGCAAATTCGGGCTTATAGTTGACCGGCTGCAAAAGGAGCAGGAATTTGTAGTCAAAGCTCTGGCCGAGGAACTGGCCGGCTTAAAAATATACACCGGCGCTACTATTATGGGTGACGGCAATGTGGTGTTGATCTTAAACCCGTCGTATTTGCTGCAAACCCAGGTAGCGGTATAAAACAGGAGGAAAGTTTGATGGCTACCATAATTGCTTTAGCCAATCGCAAAGGCGGCAGCGGCAAAACCACCAGTACGATAAATCTGGCTGCTGCCCTGGCCCGCAAAGCCAAGCGGGTGTTGGTGGTAGATGCCGACTCTCAGGCTCAGGCTACTATAAGCTGTGGTATTCTGCCCTTCCAGTTAAGCACCAGCCTATATGAATTGATGCATCTGGCAGCCGATCAACCGTTAGTGAAAGCGGAATTGGATACGGGGATAATCCGGGGTAATAAACCGTTTGACTTGCTCCCCGCCAAAGCGGATCTGGCCGCCCTGGAAGCAGAACTGACCCCCGCCGGCAATAACCAGGTCCTGCTCAAAGACCTTTTGCTGAGGTGGGAAAATATTTATGACTATATTTTAATCGACTTGCCGCCCGCCTTGGGTTTGATAACGGTTAACGGCCTGATTGCCGCCCGCTGGCTCATCATACCGATTGAGCCAACTTTTCTCAGCATGGATGGCCTGGCCCAGATGACCGGTATATTATATAAAATCAATGCCGGTTTGAACCCGGATTTAAGCTTAATGGGAATTCTGCCGGTCAAATGCGACCTGCGCACCAACCTGGCCCGCAGCGTAATCCGGGAAATACGGCAGAACTTCGGCGCGGACCGGCTGCTGCCCTCGGTCCGCCATGATATTAAACTGGCGGAGGCCCCTAGTTTTGGCAAGACTATTTATGAATACGCCCCTTCCTGCCGGGGAGCTCTTGACTACCAGCAGGTGGCCGCAGCTATTCTGACCAGGGGTGGCGAGTAGGATGACAGCAAAAAGAAGTCTGGGCCTTGGGCTGGATACGCTTCTCACCGCCATGCAGGATCAGCAGAAGGCAAAATTGAGCCAGGGTGTGATAGGCCGGGTGCAATTATTGTATGACCAAGCCCTGGAGCAGGAGAAAACGGGCGATATTTATGAAGCCTACTATCTTTACCGGCAGGCGGTCGACCTTATTGAGCCCGGGATTCCGGATGAAACGGAAACAGCCGAGCTTATTTCCCGCTGCTGCAATAACCTGGCGGTCATCCTTTTTGAAGGCGGTAAGACTGAAAAAGCCGCAGCTTATTTGCAGCGGGCCATAGACCTATATCCCCGGAACCGTACGGCGGCTGCGAACCTGAAATTACTATAATCATGAATTAATAAATTACTTACCGAGGAGGGAAACCGGTGATTGTTGGTATTGATCTGGGAACGACCAATTCTTTGGTAGCCTATATAAATCAGGAGGGAAAAGCGGAGATAATTATCAATGAGCGGGGCAGCCGCCTGACTCCGTCGGTAGTTTATTTTAAAAACGAACAGGAAGTTATGGTGGGTGAATTGGCCCGCTCCCAGCTCATATTGAAGTCAGACCGGACCGTCAGCGCGATCAAAAGAAAAATGGGCGACAATTATCAGGTTAAGATAGGGGAGCGCAGTTATACGCCGACTGAGATTTCCGCCTTGATACTGCGCAAACTGCTGCAATATGCCCAGGCTTACCTGGGACAGGATATTGAGGCCGCAGTAGTTACGGTACCCGCCTACTTCAATGATAATCAGCGGCAGGCTACTTTACTGGCCGGGAAACAGGCGGGGATAAAGATTCTGAAACTGCTCAACGAGCCTACGGCTGCGGCTCTGGCTTACGGCTTCAGCCACCCGGGCCACGCTCAGAAAATCATGGTGCTTGATATTGGCGGAGGGACCTTTGATATCACCCTGATGGAATATTGCGGCGATCTATATAAAGTGATCGGCACCGGAGGTTCAAACCGGCTGGGAGGTATGGATTTTGACCGCAGACTGGTGGAATGCATAATGGAAACCTTCCGGGCCACCAGCGGTATTGACCTGGCCCATGATCCTATCGCCTTGCAGCAGATATATATCAGTGCCGAGAAAGCCAAGATCGACCTTTCCACTGTTAACGAATGCACCGTATTAATACCTTACATTACTATGGGGCCGACCGGACCGCTTCACCTTAATCAAACCGTCCGGCGGGAGCAGTTTAACCATATTTGCGGGAATCTGTTCGACGAAATCACCGCCTTAATAAAACAAACCCTGGCTGGCGCCGGGGTGGCGGAGAGCTGGGTGGAGGTTGTAGTTCTGGCCGGTGGGGCTTCCCGCATGTCCGGCTTCAAGGAGCTTGTGGCTCATCTTTTTCCCGGAGTGGAGCTGCGGGCTGAAATAAACCCCGACGAAGTGGTGGCGTTGGGGGCGGCGCTGGAAGGCTCTATTCTTTCCGGAGAATTCAGGGATGTGGAGCTGCACGATGTCACCAGTCATACCCTGGGATTGGAAGATGATAAGGGTGAGTTTGTGGTATTGATTCCTGCCAATACCCCTTATCCGGTTAGTCGATCCTCTCTTTTCACTACAGTGAATGACTTCCAGGAGGAGGTGATTATTCACATATTACAGAGGGATGAGATGGGGGATGCCAGTGAAGCCAAGCGGGTATCGCTGGGACAATTTCACCTGGCCGGGATACAGAAGGCCTCGGCGGGAGAACCCAGCATAGACGTTACCTTTAATATTGATGCCAACGGCATACTGAATGTTGCGGCCATGGATATTGATACTGGTACCCGGAACCAGGTAGAGATAACCGAACCCGGTTATGCCGGTGGGGATAAGATTTTAGCCCGCAGGGGCAAGGGCTTAACCGTTCTTTAAAATATATAAGGAGTGATGATTGTGGCCAAGAAGTTAGAGAAGCCAGCCAGTATGGAGATTAATGAAAAAACCGGAATAGCGGTAAAGAGAGAGACTGATGATGAAATCATCCGGAAACGGGAACAGGCCCGGAAAATGGCTCAGGAAAAAGCCCGGGCCCGGACCCTGGCCAAACAGCAGGCGATGGCGGAAAGGATTGCCGCCGCTTCGGAACAATTGCTGGCTGGGATTGAAGAATCCAATGCTGCGGCGCAAGAGTTTTCCCGCCTTATGGACCAACTGGCATCCAATAGCCAGCAGGTAGGCAGCAGCAGTGAAGAAATGCGGGCAGCAGCGGTGCAGGTTAACCGTTCCTCCATAGAACTGGAAAAAAGCCTGGGGCTGTTGGACAATAATGCCCGGAACGGTACCAACGCCGCCCGGGAGTCAATTGCTGCCATGGAGGCCATGGGAGATCAACTGAAAGAAGCCTCCGGCAAGAATGCTCAGTCAAGTAAACGCATAGGGGAATTGGAGGTCCAATCTCAAAAAATAGGCGATATTGTCCAGGCAGTAGTAATGATCGCCGACCAGACTAATCTGCTGGCTTTGAACGCCGCCATTGAAGCCGCCCGAGCCGGTGAACATGGACGGGGTTTTGCCGTGGTAGCCGATGAAGTCAGGAATCTGGCTGAGATATCGGAGCGCTCGGCCCGGGATATACGCGGGGTGGTAGACGAGATACGAACCGGAGTAGAAGCTGTGGTTGAGGATATAAATAAAGATGTTGATGAGTTCAACAGCATGCAGTCTGACCTGGAAGAGACCAATAAAGGCTTCGAACGGATGGGAAATCTTTTTGGCCGCTACGCCGAGACGGTGGATCAGGACACCGGGCTGGCCCATGAATTGCAGCAGATGTCGGATGAGTTCCTGGGGGTAGCGGAATCCATAGCCACCGCGGCGGAACAGATTCTGACCGGTACGGAAGAATCATCCAAAGCGGTAGCCGAACAGAGTAAGGCGATCAGTGAAGTTAACACCGCGACCCAGGAACTGACAGAGATGGCGGAGGAACTGAAAACTTCCACCAATATAAACAAATCGGCGGAAGAGGTGGCAGCTACGGCGGAACAGCTCTCAGCCAATATCGAAGAACTCAGCACATCGGCAACCCAGGTGGCCAGTGCCCTTTTACAGATGGCCGACGGGGCCAAATCGGTTCTTACCGAAAGTGAAAAAGCGGCCGCCTTTGCCGAAGGCTGTCAGGACAAAGTAAATGAAATCATCAGGATTGCCGGGGAAGCGGGGGAAATTTATCAGGAAATAGACCAGATGCTGGAGGATTCGCGCGTAGCGGCCCGCGGGGTATGGGAGCGCTTGCAGGAATGCATCAAATCCTATGATGTTACCAACCAGGCCATTGAAAACCTGCAGGATAAGATCCGCCGGATTGAAAAAATCGTCGATACCATAGAGAATGTCTCCATTCAAACTAATATGCTGGCGGTCAACGGCTTTGTAGAAGCGGCTACTGCCGGCGAGCACGGGCGCGGCTTTTCGGTAGTGGCCGGAGATATCAGGAATCTGGCAGCCGAATCGGCGGAGAATGCCGATAAAATCAAAGACTTGGTCCGGGATATCCAGATCCAGATGAGCAAAGTAGTCCTGGAAATCTCACAGTCGGAAATCGCATCCCGTAAGGCTGAAGAGCAAGCTGCGGTGGCGGCTCAGAAAAATGGACTGGTGACCCGGGAACTGGAAGATATTTCCCGCAACCGGGAGAATTTAAAGAAATGCATTGATGAGAGCCAGACGGCCATAACCGAAGATGTCAAGGAAGCCAAACGGGTAGAAGAGATTATTAATACGGCGGAGGAACAGGTGGAAGAGGCTTCACGCATTGCCCAGGAACAGGCTAAAGCTATTAACGAGCTGGCCAATTCAATTGAAGAAATAGCGTCTATTGCCGATGAAATGCAGATTAATTAATGTGAGGAGAATGAGATCTAATCAAAAGGAGGGATTTTTAAATGAGCACTGATAATATGTTCTCCTCCGATGAAATGCAGCTGGTTACCTTTACCTTGGGCCAAGAGAATTTCGGTATTGATATCATGAATGTACAGGAAATCATAAGGATACCGTCAATAACCGCGGTACCCCAGGCTCCTTCTTATGTGGAGGGGGTAACCAATTTACGGGGAGAAATCCTGCCGGTACTTGACACCAGAATAAAATTCGGGATGGAAAAAATGGCCCGGAATGTCTCCAGCCGGGTAATTGTGGTGGATGTGGGAGGAAAAAAGGCAGGTTTGAGCGTTGATGCAGTATCGGAAGTGCTCCGGGTGGAAAGCGGACGTATAGAGGCTACGCCGGCCGTGGTTTCAGGGGTTGATATGGGTTCGGTAGCCGGTGTGGTCAAGGTTGATGATGGGCAAAGACTGGTTATGATACTGGAAGCAGGAAGTCTGTGCAATCTTGACGCCGATGCCTGTAATGAAACTAATGCTGTTAAAGCGGGGAGCGGAAGCCGCAGTAAAGAGGCAGTTGAGAAAAAGCTCTCCGAGGTGCAGCTGGTTTCATTCCTGCTGGGGCCGGAGGAATTTGCTCTGGAAATAGAGAGTGTCAGGGAAATAATCCGCTATCCGGATATTGTAAAGGTGCCTAATATGCCTGCCTACATCAAAGGGGTAATATCCCTGCGGGATAATCTTATGCCCATTATTGACATGCGCATCAAACTTAACACCGGTAATGACGATATTACCGACAGCACCCGGGTGGTAGTAATTGATGTTGATAACGCCCGGATTGGGCTGGTGGTAGATCGGGTATATGAGGTGGCCCGGATTCCCCAGGACACCATTTTTGCTCCGCCTCAGGCCTTAACCGGTGAGAATGGCGACCGCTTAAAGGGAATTGCCCGGGTCGAAGGGGGCAAACGCATCATTATGCTGTTAGACCCTCATGATATAATGACCCGGGAAGAACTTGAGGATATGGGTACATTGGAAAACGCAGCAGCACCAGGAATGGCGGAAGAAGAAGAGGGACTCCGGGATGGGCTGGATGAAGAGCAGATGGTGGTTTTTAAGCTGGCGGAGGAGCAGTATGGAGTGCGCATAACCCAGGTGCAGGAAATCAACCGCTTGGCCAAAGTAACCAAGGTGCCCCGCGCGCCCCGTTTCGTCGAAGGAGTTATCAACCTCCGGGGCGATGTTATTCCAGTTATTGATTTGCGCAAGCGTTTCGAAATCGACTGTAAGGATTACACTGAATTTACCCGGGTCATAGTCAGCGATATCAATAATAAAAAAGTCGGCATAATTGTTGATGAAGTGCTGGAGGTTCTGCGCATTCCCAGACAGCTTCTGGAAAATGCCCCGGATATACTGAGCGACCAACAAAGGCAAAGTTTCATGGACGGGATAGCCAACCTGGAAAACCGGATGATAATGATGCTTAATCTGGAGAATATTCTGGTGGAAAAAGAATGGCAGAAGCTTCAGGAAATGAACCGTACGGAAAAGCCCGCCAGGCCATCGCGGGCAGGCAAACTTAAAAAACAGGGCAGGGGCGAGAAGCTTGATAAAAGTACTGATAGCTGATGATTCCGCTTTAATGCGCAGAACTCTTAAAAACATACTGGAGACCGATGCGGAAATGGAGGTGGTAGCTGCTGCCCGGGACGGCAATGATGTAGTGGAAAAAGCCCGGGAGCACAGGCCTGATGTTATCACCATGGATGTCAACATGCCGGGACAGGATGGGATAACGGCCCTGCAATACATAGTTGATGAAAAGATTTGTCCGGTGATCATGGTGTCGTCTCTTACCCAGGAAGGGGCGGTGACCACCTTTGAAGCCTTGGAACTGGGGGCGTTTGATTTTATAGGCAAACCCGGCGGAACCGTTTCCAGCGATATGAACAGCGTGGCCGGTGAGCTTATCAATAAGATCAAGCTGGCGGCCAGCCTCAAGCAGAACGGCAAGGCAGCGGAGCGGTTGTATCGGAGCCGGAATAAACCGGAAGCCAAGCTTAAGGCCTCTCCCACCGGCAAAACAGTCAAAGCCGTAGCTATGGGCATCTCTACCGGGGGGCCCAAAGTTATTTATGAAGTTCTGCCCTTGCTCCCACCCGACCTCAATGCTGCGTTATTTCTGGTCCAGCATATGCCGGCCAACTTCACCCCTACCTACGTCAGGAGGCTTAATGAATCCTGCCGGCTGGAAGTAGTGGAAGCTCAGGCCGGCATGAAGGTGGAACCGGGGATTTTGTATGTGGGCAGCGGGGGGCGTCATCTTAACCTGGTAAAGAATTCCGGCGGAGATGTACTGATAAGGCTTTCCAGCAAACCCGACCATCTGTTTATACCCTCGGTCAGCGTGATGATGGATTCGGTATTAAAAGTTTACGGCTCCCGTACAGTGGGGGTGATAATGACCGGAATGGGCAACGATGGCGCTGATTCAATGGTCAGCATTCGTAAAGCCGGAGGCATGACCATTGCTGAGTCCGAAGAAAGCGCTATTGTTTTTGGCATGCCGGGTGAAACCATAAAACGCGGGGGAGCTGAAATAGTAGCGCCTATATGGGATATCGCCCGGGAAATAGTTAAAGCGGTTAATCGCTGATAGGGTGGCGTCAGGGCAATTATAATCACTGAGCGCAGATTGTCAGGATTTTATAAAGATTATATATAGAGGGGGATTTAGTATGAAAGGTTTACGCGCAGATGGAAAGGCCATCAGAGTGATGGCGGTAGATGATTCCCCGGTGATTCGCAAGCTGATCAAAAAAGCCTTGGAGCCGGAGGGGGTTGCTATGGTCGGAGAAGCCGGAAACGGCAGAGATGCAGTGGAACTCTGTTTTAAACTTAGCCCTGATATCATTACTATGGATATCACCATGCCGATAATGGACGGCCTGGAGGCGGCCTTGGCTATCAAGCAAAAGAATCCCGGGCAAAAGATTATTATGCTCAGCGCCATGAGTGACCAGGATATTGTTGCTGACGCCAAGTCCCGGGGAATAAACCATTTCTGCTCCAAGCCATTCAAAACTGAAGATATAATGGCGAAGATTTTACAGGTAATAAACGAATAGGGGTGAAAGAGTGGAGCTTACGCAGACAATGGCGTCATTTGTCAGGGCCGCCAATAATGTTTTTAAACAAATGCTGGATTTGGGAATAAATAAAGGTCAGGCTGAATCAGAAGGGGATAGTTTCATTTCCCAGGGCTTTACCGTCATGATAGGTTTAACCGGGGCCTGGCAGGGCTGGTTTTTTCTTGATATGAGCCAGGATACGGCCGTAAAATTAGCTGGTATCATGACCGGGGAAGAGTATGAAACGGTGGAAAGCGAGGAAGTCTTGCTGGCAGGCGCCGAGATGGGCAATATTATCTGCGGCAATGCCATCACCGATATCAACAGCATTCATTCCGGTTTAAATATACGCCTGACCCCGCCCAGCGTCTTTGCCGGCGAGGGTATGAGCATGTTTAATGTCAGGCTCAACGCTTGTTCGGTCATTCTGCAAACCGATGCCGGAACTATTAAGCTCAATGTGGTAATGAGGGAGGCAAAATAGCTTATGGATATAAAATATGTAAACGCCTTTATCAACGGTTTGATAGAGATAGCGGGAATGCTGGGAGTAAATGATTTGACCCGGACCGGACTGGATAAACGGGAGAAACTCAAGACTGAAAATGACGTTAATGTCATTATCGGTCTGGTAGGGGATATTAAGGGAAATGTGGTATTAGCCATGCAGGAAAATACCGCTCTGAATATTGCTTCCAAAATGATGGGGGGGATGCCAGTGGCGGAGTTTGATTTAATGCCCAAGAGCGCCCTATGTGAGCTTTTTAATATGGTTAGCGGCAGGAGTGTCGGCGAACTGGAAAAAATGGGGGCCATAACCAACATTACTCCGCCGACTCTGATTTATGGGCATAATATGATATCACTAATCAGCCAGGTGGAAACTCTGGTGATTCAATTTTCAACGGCAGAAGGTCTGCTGGAATTGAATATTGCCACCGAGGATTAATTATTCCGCTGGTCTATGCCCTGCAGACGATAGTAAAGCGTACTGCGCGCTATGCCCAGATAGCGGGCAACCGCCGTTTTATTGCCATTGTGCATTTTAAGAGCCCGGAGGATGATATCGTCCGATAATTTATCAAGGGGCATGGCATCCGGAGGCAGAAAAAAATCATCGGGAAGCAGAGGCTTTTCCAAGCTATTTTCGTAGTTATCCCCCGGTGGTTTTAATCCCATGCCGCTTAGATGGCTGCTTTTTATCTGGGTGTCGTCGCACATGAGAACTATCCACTCAATTACATTACGCAGCTCTCTGATATTGCCGGGCCAATTGTAGCTTTCCATGATGCGGGCGGCCCGGGGAGTTATTTTTTTAAAATGCCGCCCCGACTGTTCCGATATTTGAGCCATAAACAGCTTGGACAGAGGCAATATGGCTTCCGGTTGTTCCCGCAGGGGCGGAATGAAAACATAGCCGGTATTTAAACGATAATAGAGATCTTGCCGGAAAGCGCCCCGGCTTACCAGTTGTTTAAGATTTTGGTTGCTGGCACAGACAATTCTGACATCCGTATTTACCAGCGACAGTCCCCCTACCCGATAAAACTCTTTTTCTTGAATTACCCGCAGCAGTTTGGCCTGCTGATCAAAGGGCAGTTCTGATATTTCGTCCATAAACAGAGTACCGCCCCGGGCCATATCCAGTTTCCCCTGCTTGCCATGGGGCAGTCCTCCGGAAAAGGTACCGGGTTCGTAGCCGAAAAGCTCGCTTTCAAAGACATGGTCCGGCAGGGCCGCACAGTTCAGAGCAACGAAGGGAAGCCGCTCTTTTTTATCGCCGTAATGAATATAGCGGGCCACCAGTTCTTTGCCGGTTCCGGTTTCGCCCTCAATCAGCACCGGAATTGAACGGTTATAATGAAGTTTCAAGGCCAGGGAAAAAACAGCTTTCATGCGTTGGGAATAGATACCGACGGGGTTTCCGGCCACGGCAGAAGGATCAATGCCGATATTCTGATCCTTATTGCCCGTATGGTTCAGAACCCGGCCTTCATCATCAATTTCATTTATCTCAATCTGGTGCCGGACTACCCTCTCCGTGGTTCGGATCAATTCCTCAATATCCAGGGGTTTGGATAAATAATCAAAGGCGCCCGAGCGCATGGCGGCAATGCTGCTATCCATATCGGCAAAAGCAGTAAAGAGAACCTTGTCCATATTCCTGGCTTCAGGCATTGAAGAAAGCTGCTGCAATAGATCCAAGCCTGACATTTTAGGCATGCGGTTATCCGTAAGCAGCATATTAAAGCGCTGGATGCCGATAAGATTAAGTGCTTCCTGACCATTACTGGCTTCAACCACCTGATGTCCCATTTTACGCAGAAAATCGGCGGTATGTGAACGGCTGCGAGCTTCATCATCAACGATTAGAATATCCATGCTTGCTACCTCCATAGTTACATATGCCTTAACAAGGCTAAACCTAACCTAATCGGATTGTCGCCAAAATCATATCAAAGGCAATTGTATAGTGAAACTGGCTCCCTTATCCGGGTTGTTGCCGGCTATGACCCTGCCTCCCATACGGGTTATGACAGTATGTACTATCGACAACCCCAAACCCATTCCCTGGCGGGAGGCTTTGGTGGTTACAAAAGGCTCGAAGATACAGTCCAGGATACTTTCATCAATGCCAATACCATTATCAATAATCTGCAGAACGGCATAACCTGTTTCCGGGTAAGTACGACAGATTATCTCTTTATCAGGGTGTTCGACTCTGTCTAATGATTGCATGGCATTGGTAAACAGATTTACCAGTACGGCATCCAGGCGATTCAGGTTAGCCTTGACTGGAGGAAGCTCCTCGGCCAGCTCGGTTGTAACGCTGATCCCATGTGCTGCCAGTTGCCGGCTTAATAGGCCTAAGGTTCGGGTTATGATGTTATTTAAATTACAGATTTCCAACTTGGGGTTTTCAGTAAGGCTGGCAAAGGAACGCATATGGCGAATAATTTCGTCTATCCGGTGCATTTCTTCTGCTGCTTCCTCTAATTTTTCCCAAACCTCTAGGGCACAAATCCGGTCAGAATTGCCCTGCCAGTAAAGTAAACCTTCAATTATCATTTTTATTGAGTTTAATGGTTGGGCTATCTCATGGACGATGCCTGCCGATATGGCACTAAGCGAAGCTGATTTTTGCCTGGCTGCGTTAAGTTCCTGCAAACGCAGCTGCTCCTGCTTAAGCTTCTCTTCAACGGTTAGGTCAGTAAAAACAGCGACCCGGCAGATTAATTCTTCCTTCTCGTTATGGAGGGAATTAATTGCAATCATAACGGGAAAAATATTTCCGCCTTTATGGCGAATCGTAATATTGCTCCGCCACTTGCCGGTTTTACGCAGGTCTTCTTCCATTTTTCCTATTTGTTCATCAGTCAAATGAGATAGGCAAAAGCCCGAAAAGTCCATCCCGACTATTTCATCAAACTTGTAACCGGTTAACCGGGTAAAAGCCAAATTAACCCGGCTGATTTTTTCCGGGGTGAAAACCATAACCCCTTCAGATATTATATCGATTAACCCGATTACAATATTCAGTCTTAAATTTGCTTTTTGATACTGCAGGGCTTGCTGTAATTCCTTTTCCGCTGCCATATCAGTAATAAAGCAATAATATAGGGGACAATCTCTTTCCGCATATTGAGCCTGGCGAACAGTATAGTTAATTGCTGCCAGAGTTCCGTCTTTACGCCGCAGCAAGCGGTCTGAGCATACTATTTCAGTTTTTCCTTTTAGATTGCGGGAAAGTGATTCCTCTTTCTCAGGAGTCAAGGTATGTATCCAATTCATATGCACCAATTCTTCACTGTTGAAACCGGTCAGTTCCTCGAAAGCATGGTTCCAATATACCATGCGTCCATCCAGATAACCGGCCGCAAAGGGGTTAGGGGAATGAGCTACAATATCCTCGAACATATTGGCATATTTTATATATTTTGAAGGCATCTCAACTTCTCCAATAAAAATTGTTATAAATAAAAAATGCCGTTTACATTTTTGCAAACATAAAAATACTCTATATGTGTATCATTTTGTCTTATATTGTAGGTTTTGTGTGCCGGCAAAACAAGGTAATTATTGCGAATGACCCCGAATTATTTACAGCTTAATATATAAATAGACTTGGGATCAGCGCAGATTCTTATAAAAACAGACTCAAAGTACGCGTTATCTCAGCGGAACCGGGGATCATTTTAAACTTTCCACGTATATCCCTAGATTCCTGGAACTATGCGTCAAAAATATAACAGAATCGTTAGATTATTTTCAAATTGGTTGCTTGCCTGCTTGCCTTGCCCTATAGGTACGGCCCTGCGGGCCATGGAGAGTTAATAAATAAAGCGGCTGCTTATTAGGATGGAAAACAAGATAATGCTGTGTGGCTTTAGCTCGACAAAAAAGATGAGGAAACTGAGCGAAGGAGAATAAAATGCTGAAAAAGCGACAGGTTACTAGGTTTGCATTTATACCGCCAGTTTATTACGCCGGCCGGGAAAAACAATTCTTTGAGCAAGCATCAATAGCGGTGCCTACCTCAAAACATTTCCCTACATTATAAAAAGGTTCTTCTTGAAAATACCTTTGAATTCATCGCAATGCTGCAGAGCGTCGTAAATTTCCAATTCCGCATCTTGATCGCTAGAGGTTCTGACCATAACGTCGTCGCCTTGGATATCCACCTGCAGTTCTTTTATGATGCCGCTCATGGAACGGTCTAAACTGCGGGCCAGGCGAAGCAGCACGCCCACCTGCCGGATGATGGACAGATCGCGGCTCTGCAGCAGCGGCTTAAATCCGGAAATTTGTATG
>DHCD01000073.1:0-9727 GCA_002398105.1 Syntrophomonas sp. UBA4911 | reverse complement strand
TGGCTTAAGCCGTTGATCTCCAGGTTGAGCATGGTATAAAAAATATGCTCGTTTTGCTGGTAATAATTGATGACGACTCCGCAGTCATGAAGCATGGCCGCGGTTTTTATGACCCGGGAGAGATCCTCCTCGGCGCTGCAGATTTTTCGAAGCTGCTCGAAAAGCGAGAAAGTCAGGCGGTAGACGGTGGAGGCGTGGCGAAAATCCAAATTATAATTTTTGATATTATTATTAATGGAAAAATCCAGGACGTCCTCGGAAAAATTATGGTGGCGGTGGACATAATCGTAAATGATCCCTTCCCGCAGCCCGTAGCCGCTTATGCGGACTTCTGCTATAGCGCAGTAGTCCAGCAGGGCGTTGACCATGAAAGTGGCTCCGACGATGATGTCGGCCCGGTCGCGGGAAAGCCCCTTTATGCGCTGCCTTTGTTTGGCCGGCTTATCCTTGATGTAACTGTGGATCTGCTGCACATCCTGAGCATCAAGCCGGTAATTGTGAGGAAGGTCCAGGGGATAGTTTTTCAAACGGCGGTCAATACGACCGATATTGCGGAAACTGCCGCCGATCCCCACCAAAACCGGGCTGCCGCTCTCCTTCAACCAGGGGATCCGGCCATTTTAAAATTGGCGGACGCCCTGGATATAACCCACAAGCAAAAAATCAGCATGGTGAAAGTCGCCGGCTCGGGAGGCCGGCTGGAATTCTGTTTCTTTACCCAGGAAGAAGTACTGCTGGAGGCCTGGGACTTTGAGAGCCATTGTGATTTCTTCGAAGAAGTCATGGGGGTTCGCCCGGTAATAAAAAAATACAAAGGATGATTGAAAATGACCAAACCCGGCAAGAGCAAAACCATCGGCACCGAATTATTTATTAACCGGGAATTGAGTTCCCTGGAATTTAATAAAAGGGTCCTGCAGGAGGCTCATGACACTTCCAACCCGCTGCTGGAGCGGGCTCGTTTTGTTTCCATCTGCAGTTCCAACCTGGACGAGTTCACCATGGTCCGGGTGGCTGCCGTTCAGGACCAGGTCCAGGCCGGACTGGGGGAGAGCGACGAGTCCGGCTTTACTCCCCAACAGTTGCTGGAGCAGATTTCCCTGGTCATGCATCAGATGATGGAAGACATGTACCATTGTTTTGAGCGTTCCCTCAAACCGGCCTTAAAAAGAGAAAAACTGGTCCTGGGCAGGCTGAAGAAGCTAAACCTGCGGCAGCATGCCTTTTTGCAAAATTTCTTTCTGAAGACTGTCTACCCGGTTCTGACCCCTATGGTAGTGGATAAAAGCCGCCCTTTTCCGCTTTTGGCCAACCGCAGCCTGAACATCGGCCTGCTGCTGGAGAATGAGAAGCAAAGTTCGGAGCGGGTGTTTGCCACCGTCCAGGTGCCGGCGGTCCTGGACCGTCTGGTGGAGGTGCCGGCGGAAGAAGGAAAGCGGGTCTTTGTTCTACTGGAGGATATTATCAAAGAATACATGGGGCGGCTTTTTACCGGGCACCGCATCATGACCATGGGCTGCTATCGCATTACCCGCAATGCCGGACTGGGAGTGGATGAGGAAGGGGCTGAAGACCTGCTGGAGGCCATTCAGCAGTCCCTGAAAATGCGCAAGTGGGGTGAAGTCGTACGCCTGGAGCTGGAGCAGGGGATGGACCAGGGCCTGGTCCAACTGCTGGTGGATGAATTGGAAGTCCCGGAAAGCGGGGTCTTTCGGATCAAGGAGGTGCTGCAGGCCTACCTTAAAGACACGGTCAAGGCACGCCTGCTGCTGGCTGACGGCACCTATGTCCGGGTCGACCGCCGCGGCAAAACTTTGTTCAATGTCCAGGAATATTTCATCAGCACCGGCCTTTAAAAATATGGGGCCGGATAAATGGACAGCGAGTTTTACATAATTGACCATGATTTTTAAATTTAAAAAGATCCCTGCTTAACATCTTGGTGCGATATTGGTTTTAAAATAGACTTATATTAAGGAGGGCGGATATTGCGCAGGGTTTTAATATTCTCGGCTTCTACCGGCGGCGGCCACAATCAGGTGGCGGCAGTGCTCAGGGACGAACTCGAACAAAATGGCTACGAAACAACCGTTATCGACTTTCTCAAAGAGAGCAATCGGTTTTTGGATTTTTTACTGGCTTCCGGATACAACCACCTGGCCGTGCGTTCCGCCCGTTTATACGGACTGATCTATCGCACCAGCAATAATAAAAGGGTCGACACCCGCCTTAAGGCCGTATTGTCCAGGATTTTGCGCAATAAAATTAATGCTGCCGTCATTTCTTTCCATCCCGACCTGATAATATGCACCCACCCCATCATAGTGAATGTTCTGGGTCTGCTCAAGGCCCGCTCTCAGGTGGTGCTTCCGGTGATCTCGGTGATAACGGATTTTGACGCCCATCATATGTATATCAGCAAATATATAGACGCCTATATTACCACCCCTTGCATTGAGACTAAAAAAGCCTTGCTGCAGGGAGGAATAGCTGAAAACAAGATTTTTCCCTGCGGCATACCGGTAAAAAGAGATTTTTTCCGTCAGCCGGAAAGATTCCAGTCTGCCGGGAGATTCTCAGTGTTATTGATGGGGGGGAGCCTGGGCGGCAAATACCTGGCCCGGGTCATAAACGTGCTGCTGGACAACCCGCATCCGCTTAAAATAACCGTGGTTTGCGGAAGAAACTATCGCTTAAAAAGAAACCTGCAGTTAAAATATCAGAATATTCCGTCCGGTAAGGAAATAATAATCTACGGCTTTTGCCATAACATAGCGGAATTAATGGACTCGGCCGATTTGCTGATCAGCAAGCCGGGCGGAATAACCACATCCGAAGCCATTGCCAAGCAGCTCCCTATTTTAATACCGTACGCTATTCCCGGCCAGGAAGAAGAGAATGCCCACATTCTGGTGGAAAACCACCTGGCATTGAAGGCCGGCAAAATCAGCGATATCGACCCTATTATTTCAGGCTTGATCAACGATTCCGGGACTTTACGGGAAATATCAAAAAACATGGAAAACTTATCGGGGAGCAATTCCCTGGATACTTTTATGGCTTTAAGCGAGCGCCTGATTGATGGATTCAAAGCAAGCAGCAGCTTGCCCGGAGCCAGGTAAAACAATTTAGCTCTTATCGCTGCCCATGGAGTTGGTTACCTGACGAAGTTCCATCGCCAGCCCTTCCAGATGGGATGATTGCTCCAGCATGCGGGTGGTATTTTCCGTCTGATGATAGGCGGATTGCAGCATTTCCGGAATGCTGCTCACAATGGCCTCGGAATTATTGAAGATTATATCTACCTCCTGCACAACTTCCCGGATCAGGGTGAGCATATTTCCGGTCGTCCCTGACACCTCCTCAATAGCGGCGTTGTTTTTGACCACCTGTTCCTGGATGGCATTGAAAACGCTTCCGGCATTTTCAACTGAATCAGTGCTGGACGTTATTACTTGATGCATTTGATCCAGAGTTGATTTCAAGAGGTTGGACTCTTTAATAACTGCGTTCACCAGGGCTGCGGTCTGATCGGAAAATTCATGCGACATATGGGACAGTTTACTGATTTCTTCAGCCACCACCCTGAAGCTTCTGCCCTTTTCTCCGGCCCGGGCCGCTTCAATGCCGGCGTTCAATGACAGCAGTCGGGTCTGCCGGGCAATATCGTCCAAAGAGGTATTGACCGCATGGATTTGCTCAAACTGCCGGTTAAGATGCTCGAAAGTAGAGCTGGTATTTATAGCGACTTCACATATCTTTTGGATTTCGTCTTTTACCTGTCCCAAGGCTGCCTGTCCCTGGCCGGAGTATTCCAATATGTCGCGGCTGACCGCTACGGAAGCGGTATTGCCCTCCAGGACATTTCCCACCAGTGCGGATAATTGCTGGCTTACGCTGCGGGCATTTCCTACCGCAGCCATCTGTTGGTTTACTTCTTCGCTTATTTTCTTAAGTTCCCGTGCTATTTTGTCGGAGTCGTCATTGATTTGACCGGCTTGTTCTGCTAATTCCGCGCTGGAGCGGGTAAGACGGACCACGATATCTTTGACTTTGGCTACAAAATAGCGAATAGCCTTGACCATATGATTAAAAGCCGCACCTAAAACCGAGAGTTCAGGGGCGGCGCCGGACTGGGGCAGAGATATGTCGAACTTGCCGATTTCAACGCTCTGCAGCCCCTGGACCATTTTATTGATCGGCCGGGTGATGCCCGTGATTATCAGCGTGGCTGCCAGGTAGGAGATCAGCAGGGCTAAAATACCGATGCCTACGGTAATGTTCCGGATTCTGTACACCGGCTGCAGGTAGTCGTCTTCAGCCACGACCAGAGCTATCAGTGCCTGCCTTTCCAGAGAGTAATCATAAGCTGCGGTATACCTGATCTCACCCCTTTTAATATGCAGAATCCCCTGTTTCTTTTGCAGCATGGTCTTTATTTCATCCTGCTTGAGCGGCATGGTCTTTAATTCTCCGTAAGACTTTATGGATTCTCCGTTATTCTCCACCAGGTACTGGTTGAGATGATAACCTCGCTGTAAAAAGCTGGAGCGCTGGTTGCCCAGATAATAGCCGAGTTTGCCGTCGAATTTGCGTGAGTCCAGCAAGGCCTGCATCACGGATATTTTTTCAACTATATTACCGGCCGCATCCTGCAGTTGCGTCTCGGCCATGGATAAAAACTGCTTTCTTTGCAGATCCCAGGCTATAAACGTCAAAAGCCCGACGGTGATGAAAATAATGCAGCCGAAAGTTATAATGATCCTTTTTCTTATTGAGAGTCTGTTCATAGCTCCTCCTGTAGTAGATAGTGATTCGATAACTGGAATATTTTATTAGATTAATTTTAAGCTGATAATGTATACTAACTGTTTAGCGATTATAAAGATTTGGTTAATAGGTGTAAAACATAGGGAGAGGGGCGAAAAAGTCAGCAAGGAGACAGCTATGGCTTATCCCGGGGGACAACCCGCCTTGCTTCTCTACAGAGGAGTCTTGACCCAGCTTAAGCAGCGGCATACAATAATATTATCTATTTTAGCTAATTTAGCTAATTGAGGAGGAATCCCGTATGAAAGTCAATTCCACGGAACTGCAGAACAACTTTGGCAGGTACCTGATGCTGGCAGCCCAGGAAGACATTATAATAACCCGAAACGGTATGGAAATAGCGAAATTGTCGGCTTTAAGAGAAGTAGGGGCAGAGGGCGGTCCGGGCTTCGGCAACGCCGTAATGGAAAAAGCGGAGGAGTACCACTATGGGGGCAGGAAGGCCACTTACCAGGAGTTTCTGGAGCTAATCGAAAACAGCGAGGAAAGATACGAATATATTGACGATGAAATATATCTCCTGGCCTCACCTAAAACCGTTCACCAGCGGGTTTTGACCGAAATTTTCGGTCTTTTTTACAATTGGTTTGAAGGGGAAAAATGTACTCCCCTGGTGGCTCCTTATGATATCACTCTCAGGCGCAACCCGGAGAACATCAATGTGGTACAGCCCGATATCACGGTTATCTGCGATCTGGAGGAAATGCTGGATGAAAACGATTACTACATGGGGATTCCGGCCCTGGCGGTAGAGATACTGTCGCAGGGAACCCGCAGCAAGGATTTAATTAAAAAGCTGGACCTCTACATGTCATGCGGCATTCGGGAATACTGGATCGTAAACCCTTTAAACCGGGAAGTGACGGTTTATCTTTTCGAAGAGCAAAACATCAGCGACAGCATCACCTACCGTAAGTCGGAAATGGCGGAATCCTTCACTTTTCCGGGCCTAGCCGCCGGGCTGGACCGGATTTTTAAATAAGATCGGTTATATTAACTTACCGAATTATAAAGATATATGAAAGGTAATAAGGGGAAAAGGAAAGGGGGGAAGGAGTGAGGGAGAACAAGGGGGGGCCCTCACTCCTTAGTATGCAGATTCAGCTCAGGAACAGAGTGGTGATAAAAAAGGACTTTTCCAACAGGAATGAACCGTAGGCGATCAATATGCCCACCAGCACGTCGCTGGGATAGTGAACTCCTAAATAAATCCGGGATATTCCCACCAAGGCGGCTATCGCCCAAAATATCTCCCGGCTGCCGGGTAAAGCGTAACTCAAAGCCAGAGTAATGGAAAAAGCGGCGCAGGTATGGCCGGAGGGAAGGGAATACCTGCAGGACGGTAGTTTCCAGGTAATTACATTTTCGAGCGATTTAAACGGGCGGGGGCGATTGACCAGGCGCTTGACCACATAGACCAGTATTTCACTGATGGAAAGAATAATGGCCATACGGGCTCCGATTACTATGAGCTCAGGCTTTCCCGATAATAAAAACAGCAGAGGAAAAGCCACGGAAAAAGTAATTGATCCTAACTGGGTGCAGGCCAGCATAAAAATATTTAAGGGCAGGCAGTTTAAACGATGATTTATGAAACAGAACAATCCCAGATCACAAGCTTTTATATGGTTGACCATGGCATTCACTACAAACACCTCCCGTTTTGCTGCAGCTAAAATCACATTGTTATTCTAAAGATAATTCGCTAAAACGTTCAACCTTTTTCTCACTGTCTAAATTATAAAAGGGCAATAATAAGACCGGATTAAGCCCGTGTAAATAATTAATCCGGTAAAATTAAATTCTTTGTCGGAGGAATAACGAACGGCTTTAATTTTAATCCCGGTCGGGCAGGATACAGGCTTTTTAAAAAACTTTTACAAATACCGGAGAGAAAGTTTTAACAAGTTCGCTATCATAGAAAAAAAGGAACAGGTGAGGTGAAATACTATTTTTCATTAAACAGATTAATCATAACTGCAATTATCCGACAAAGGAGGATTCCGACTTGCAAAAAACTTTTGTATTGGACACCAATGTATTGCTGCAATCACCCCATGCTCTATTCGCGTTCGGCAACAACAAACTGGTTATTCCCGAAGTTGTTCTGGAGGAGTTGGATAGATTTAAACGGGACAGGAATGATTTGGGGTCTAATGCCAGGCAGGTAGCTCGTTTACTTGATAAATACCGGGAAAAAGGCAAACTTCAGGAAGGAGTGCCGCTGGAAAACGGCGGATTGTTAAAGGTGGAACTGAACCACCAGAATGTCGAATTGCCCTCCAGTTGGAACCGACAGAGCGCGGACAACCGCATTATCCAGGTCTGCAAAGGTTTAATAGAGGAGGGCGAAGAGGTATATTTAATCAGCAAAGACGTTTTTGAAAGAATAAAAGCAGACGCCCTGGATGTCACCGCTCAGGACTTTTTTCACGAACAGGTTCCGGTGTGGGAAGAGCAGTACCAGGGGAGGACGGAGGTTTTCATAAGTCGGGAAGAAATGAATGAGTTTTTTGAGGATAAGGAAAAAGGAATTGATCCCGAGGCGGTAAAAATTTATAATTCCGCCAGCGCATGTCTGGAAGTTCCGGAACTGGTCGTAAACCAGTTCATCGTGCTGCATGCCTTGGAAAATACCAAGCAAAGCGCCCTCTGTTATTTCGACGGCCATAGAATCAGGCCTTTAAAACACTCTCATCTAAGACCTTTTGGAGTAAATCCCAAGAATGTCGGACAAAAATTCTTTCAGGAAGCTCTTTACCGGGGAGCGGATGAAGCTCCGCTGGTTATCGCCAAAGGACCTGCCGGCACTGCCAAGACCTTTTTATCCCTGGCCGTTGGGTTGGACCTGGTGATGAACTGTCCGGAAAAGCCTTACCGCAAGATCCTGTTTTGCCGTCCCAACGTAACTATGGATGAGGATATCGGATTTCTTCCCGGCACCGAAAATGAGAAACTGGCGCCATTGTTCCGGGGGGTTCGTGACAATCTGGAAATCCTGCTGGATAACGATGATGAAAGGCGCTATGAGAGCGAAATCGAATTGCATGACAAGGTGGAGGAAATTTTCGCACGCAATTTTATGACCACCGAAGCGGTAGCCTTTTTGCGGGGGCGCTCCATAGCCCGGCAATATGTTATCATTGATGAAGCCCAGAACCTGACCCCCAAACAGGCTAAAGCCATTATCACCCGGGCCGGTCAGGGGACTAAAATCGTCATGCTGGGCGATCCCGAGCAAATTGACCATGCCTTTTTGGATTCCCGAACCAACGGTTTGAGTTTTGCGTCAGAGAGGATGAAAGGCAGCCGCTATTGCTGGCAGATCGCTTTGTCCGAATCTGAATGTGAAAGGTCGGCGATTTCTTCCGAAGCGGCCCACAGAATGTAGAAGTCTTTTAAAAAGCAATAGGGGAACTTTACACAAATATTGACCATTATTAACAATCCGGTTTTATACTAGGGGGTGAAGGGACGCATCACTCCCTAACCGGGAGAGATGCGACGGCCGCCGCCAAAAGCGGAGGCCGTATTTAGGGCGGCTTTTACCCAAAGCCGCTTGGCTGAATAAAATGAGGCGGGGAAGGGGAAAGTTCTTTCACCTGCTGCGGTTCAAGGCTGATTTTCCATAGCGTTGATAAGCAGTCCGTCGGCCAGCGTTCCATTTACCTGTTTGTTCCCGGCGGGAGCGGTCCGGTAATATAATAATAAATGTTCCACTTTTCTCCGGGTTGAGGGATGCAGCAGCATTTTTTCCCGATTAGCCCGGTACCAGGCTATGATATCCGGCTGTCCCTGGGCCCGGCCTGCCCCCCACCAATCGGCCACCATTTCTTTAATATATTGATCCTTCATAGGGACGGCGGCAGGGCCGTTTTCTTCCCCGTATAAAACCCACCACTGCCAATGGTGGCGATTGCGCTTTTGATGAACCAGCCAGGCCAGCGCGTAAGACGACTCTTCCGAGGCGGGGGTTTTTATTTCTTCGTTCCCATGATGAGTTTCATAGAAACAACCGGCATAGGCTATGAATTCACCGGGCAGGAATTTGCTCAGGTCGTGAGTAAGGCCGCGCCACGGTACCCCCAAACGGCAGCATTCCAGGAATACAAACCATTTATGGAGGATAAGATAGCCCAAAAATTTAAAATACTTCATCTGCTTTCCTCCCGCTTAATTGAATTTATATATATTGTCCGTTATAAACGTTGAGAGTTTATTGACCCAGGGTAAAAATAGATATAAAGTTTTGTTAAATATTCGGAGGAGGGAGAAAGAAAAAGAGGATAGTTTAAGATCTATCCTCTGGATAAATTACTTATAATACCTTGGCTTTACCGGATTTCCTGGCCAGCAGTCGCAAAGCGATTGGCAATTACGGAGCTTTTAAGTTCCGCCGGACTGTCTGCTCCCTGTCCCATTCCCCAATAGCGCAAGTGGCGGGAAAAAAGCTGAGGGTCCAAACAATTCCTGCCGTCGATTACCACGTCCCCGCGCATGAGCTCCTTGACCCGCAAGGGATCAAGCGCCTGATAAAGAGACCATTCGGTGAGGATGGCAAGGGCATCGGACCCGCTTAAAGCCGCTTCCACATCGGAGCAATATATAACTTGCGGAGGAAGCAGGGATTGGGCCGAGGCCGGAGCTACCGGGTCGTGAACCCGGACACAGGCTCCGGCGTCCACCAGGGTATGAATGATGGGGATACTGGGAGCTTCCCGCAGATCATCAGTTCCCGGTTTAAAAGTCAGACCCAGGATGCAGACCACCTTTTCCTCCAATCCCCCCAGAGCCTGGTTTAGTTTGGATACCAGCCGGTAGGGCTGCTGGTTGTTGACATTGATCACCGCCGATAAAAGAGTGACGTCATAACCGCGGACATCGGCCATGTATTTCA
>DHCD01000045.1 GCA_002398105.1 Syntrophomonas sp. UBA4911 | reverse complement strand
AATCCGATCTGCCAGCTAGCTTAGCTGTTTTTGTATACTCGTGGTATCCTGGGGCCCAGTAAGCAGACCAGGTCGCAGTTGTTTTCATTTATTCCGCACCGCCGGGCAATTTCCTCAGCGCTTATCCTTTCATTACCCTGTTCTCCCAAGACCACTGCTTCATCGCCCACTGCCACATCTTTAATATGACTTACATCGACAATCAGATGATCCATGCACACCTTGCCGATTATAGGAGCTCTCTGGCTGCGGATGAGCACTTCTCCCCCATTATAAAAATGTAAAAACCCGGCATCCGCATAGCCTAAAGGCAGGGTAGCTATACAAGCCGGATTCCTGGTGGTAAAAGTCCAGCCATAACCCACCCCGAAGTCGCTTCCTACCTCTTTTATCGCTACTACTGCGGTCTTTATTTGCATAACCGCCCTGACCCGTTCATCCAGGCAGCTGTTCCCACAGGGAAGTCCGTATAGTGCTATTCCCAATCTGATCATGTCGTACTCTGCCTGGGGGATTTTGAGTACGGCGGGGCTGCTGCTGGCATGAACCACAGGAATATGTATCCCTCTGTGACTTAGTTGAGCCATAATATGCTCAAATCCAGCCACCTGTTTGATAGCGTCTTCCCGTTTCCCGCCATATATGGCATTTATATGGGTATATATTCCTCCCAGCTCCAGAAAATCCATTGCGGCTAATTTATTGATAAACAGCAGGCCTTCACCAGGTAACAAGCCGTAGCTTCCCATACCGGCGTCAATTCTTAAATGAACCTTTATTTTCTGGCCTCGCTGGCGGCCCCATTGGTTTAGAGAGGAAGCCATTTCCGGGCTATTCAGGGTTGGTATGAGACTGTATTCAAACAAATCTTCCATTTCTTGATCTGTAACTGGACCTAATACCAAAATAGGACTGCCTATTTTGTTCTTTCTCAGTTGTACCGCTTCGCTTACTGTAGATACTGCCAGGGCATCCACTCCATAATCGACCAGAGCCCGGCTGACTTCCACTGCTCCATGACCGTAGGCATTGGCCTTTACTACCGCCATCACTCTGGTCCCGGGATGCAACTGCCTGCGAACCATCTCCAGATTATAGTGCAAAGCAGAGAAGTCAATTTCAGCCCAGGTAAGATATTTCTTATTCATATTCCCTATTACTCTTTCCTTTAATACTTCTAATCCTTAACTCCATAGTAAATAACCAGGGAATCAGTATTATATTTTACATCAAATCCATAGTACCCCTGCCTTATCAACCTGTGCTGCAGCTCAATATCCGTATGCCGGCAACTGATAACTGAAGCGGGATTAATGTTTATGGGCTCCTTGATATCACGAAACAGCACGTAACGCAGCATATTCCCATATTTTTCTCTAAGCTCGGTTATATAAAGCTTCAGTCGGAGGCTATTATGTAAAGCCGGATAGTTGTTACAGGCCACAGTAGATAATATGTAGCGGTATTTACCTTGAGCAATAAGGCCTTTAATTAATTCCTGATACAACCTTCTTTGCCAACCCCGGCCTCGGTAGAAGGGACTGACCAGACCCGCCTCCAGGTGAGCAACCTGCAAAAGGCGGTCGCTGCACAATCCCAGATCTAATCCCAGGTTGTCCGGGCTGCTGCCGGGAAAATATGCCGCGGCATAACCGATCAGCTCTCCTTCATCACTAAAAGCTCCCAGACTAACCCCCCGCTCTCCCAGCAACATTGCCACTTCATCTTCGGTCAGGGGATAGTAAGTGGAGGTGTCCTGCAGCCCCGTTACCACCAGCTCCTGCAAGCGGATAATACTGGCAAAATCAGCATAGGAAAGCTCCCTTATTTCCTCATCTCTACCGGGTAGGCCGGTTTTCCCGTCCAGTTCCCCGGTTCTGTCTGTCCTATCCAGGCAGATTCACCTCCGTCTCAGTTTGCGCCAGGGTACGTGACAGAAGAGCGAATATTGCCAGAAGAACCAGACAAACCAGGGCAATCAGGCCCACGCTCTGACTCGACCCCAACACCGCCAGGGCTCCGAAAATGACTGGTCCTATTACCTGCCCCAATCGCCGTACCATGCTGTAATAACCCAAAGCCTTACTCGCTCCCGCTTTTCTGGTAGCCGGGAGGGACAGGAAGTAATTATTCTGAGCTACAATACCGAAGCTATCAGCCAAACCCATAATAAGAATGGCTAAAAGCGCCATAACCACGCCCTCGTGCCAGGCAAACAACCCCAGCGCGCCTATGGTCATAAATGCCGACAGCAATGAGGCGGTCCAGGGATTAAGCTTTTGATCCATAAACCTCCCCAGCCATGGACCCAGATATACGATACAGAGCCCATATATCAGGAATCCCCGGCCTATATCAGAAGTTGATAAACCGGCACTGGCTCCGAACAAAGGGAAGAAGTAATCCATAAACATACTGCACACAGCCAGAGGTACGGTAATCAAGAGGAAGAAGAATATTATTCCGGGGTCAAGCAGAAAAGCAGATATTTTGCCTTGCTTAACCTCAGGTACAGTCTCTTCCTGCGAAGATTCCACTTTGCCCACAAAATGAACGGCAAAAAAGGCCACCGCCAGCAATGCAATCAAGGCTATAAAAAACACTCGTGAAAATCCGATGCGGTCAGCCATCATGGCGCCAATGGCTATCCCGCAGTTAAAGCCCGCATAAATTCCGGCATTGTAAGCTGATAGTCCCCGGGTCTTTTCTTCCTGCCGACTGGAGGAGGTACTCAACCAGCGCATGCCCATCCAGGAGAATCCATATCCAATACCGGTTATAAAGCGGGCCAGGATAAATACCGGCCCGTTCCAGGCCAAACCTGAAAGCAGGAGCCCCAGGCCCATGAAAATCAGCCCGCTGTAAAAGGGAAAACGCCAACCCCGCCGTTCGATTATGTAACCGGTAATGATGATGGATAAGCCTATACCCAGCAGTTCGGCCGAGACCGGCAGGCCCAGTACAACTTCCCGCGGCAATCCCCACAAAGGCTGATAAAGGTCTTTCATTATAAGAGGTATATAGGAGGCTGCCATACTTGATGAAATAAAGAAGAAGAAGGCCAGGGGGCGAATCATCTCAATATCCATAGCCCTATCTTTTATGCGTTTACTTAAAGAACCAGCCTGGCTTACCAGCCGCTTCACTTCCTGTTTAATATACAATAGCAGGAAAAGGGTTATCTCTACCATGAAGAAAAAGGCAATAATCAGGACAGTGAGTGCATCCAGGGCAATAGCCAGCGATTTATCTTTGATATATTCCCGGGAAAGGCTTATATTGATACTTGATGTGTCAGCAGCCCCGGTCCGG
>DHCD01000047.1:52880-55161 GCA_002398105.1 Syntrophomonas sp. UBA4911 | reverse complement strand
AGCCTGGGCTAAAGATCTGACTTTTCGAAAAGAAGCATTTTCGCCTATTATTTTTAAAAAATCATTGCTTGTCCTTTGGTGATTCTGTTCTCTGATTTTAAAGGACCGGATATCATTTTCTAATGTATCCATCATTTTGGCAATATTGTAGGCATCGTTTATCTCCAGAAAAAGACTGCGGCCGATAACTCCGATTACTTCACCATTAATAATAACCGGGTAAGAAGATGCAATAGTATTTTGGCCGTTAAGGGGCATGAAATAAGCTTTTATCGGTTTACCCGTCCTCAACACTTCCGGCGTTCTCCCCAGGGGATTGAAATCTTCGATATGCCGTCCCATTATGTCTTGTCTATGGAAACCCGTAACCCGCAAGTAAGTATTGTTGGCAAAAACCAGCCTGCATTTATTGTCGATAGCCATAATAGCAACGTTGGGATCTTCGATAATGTGGTTTTTTACACACTCCAAACTAGAGCCTTGGTTATCTTTCAAGGCTTATCCCCCCTAAATTTTTTCTCTTTGTTTTCTTTCCCTCTATAAGCTTTTAAAGCAAAATTCATGCCACTTTTATCCACTTAAAAAAGCCCCTTGGCCTGGGGCTTGATAAAATAATGCTGGTATATCTTGCCTTTTTATTCTTCCAAAAACGAATTGTTTCTACTTTTAGAAAATCCATTTTGCTAAAGACTCGTATTGTCTTCTCTGGTGAGCGGCCATAAATCACAGTCCGCTTAATTTATTCCAGCAATGGGGATATATGATGGTTGTTGTATCCTTATTCCGTTTGTCTTTAAAGGGGAATCAGGGGATAGATAAAATCTGGACAACGGGCGATGCCTCGTTGTCCAGTAAAATAAGGGGGTTTAGTTAAAATTGATACTTATTTAAAATAATTATGAGCCTTGAGTCTTCACCGGTTTTTAAAATCTCTTCTGAAAGTAATGACGATGAGTGAACCCGTTGCCCCAAAATAGATTGGTAAATTAGAAAGCCCAATCATATATTTGCTGCAATGTTCTCCAACTGGATAAAACTCTATTGTTCAATAAATTCCCCTTTTGATAATGAAGAAACCGGGCAACGGCAATACCGTTGCCCGATATAATAAGGGAAAAGCTGCTGCCGTGATACAGTAGTATCTCCTTTGGCCTAGATATATGCAATTCTCATGCCAACTTAACTATTCTGTTGCATTTATATCAATAAATTTTCTGCAGGAATTATTGCAACAAATGCCAATCCCCAAAATATAGGGTATTTATTGCCATTTCTATTTAGAATATTAAATCATGTTTTTGCCAATTTAATTAATACAATTACCCCAAAGTAAAAGGTTGTATTACTCAAATGTAGATAAAGGTCGAAAAAATTATTCATAAAGAGAATGACCCTGGTACAAAATTCAGTTACATACGCCACTTCCTGGTTCTTTGTTCTTCACCATTTTCTCAATCTCCGTTCAGGTTGATAAGCACAGAAAAGCATTACCCGAAATTATATAGCAATGTTCACTTCACATTCCTCTTTCTAGCCGATTGGACCAGATTTCAGAGTTTAATAACTTTGTACTCCATGCAAAGCCTAAGCCCCACATGGAGTACATACGGATGAAACTACGCCTCCAGATTTTGGGATGGTGTTTTATCTTTCACAATCGGGCCCGGAAAGGGCAATAGCTCTCGGCCAAAAATGGCATTATTTACTAAGGCGGCGGCTGAGTAAAGGGCGAACAATCCGGCCAGGCCAGCCATATTGCCGGCAAGCGGCGCATATATTTGGGCATCCAGAAGTCCCAAATTTAACCCGACTATAAAAGGTAAAGCAAGATTCATAATTAATATTACGATAAACACCGTAAGGGGCATGGATTTGGCAAAAGCGGGGAACTGCAGCCACAAGACAATAGTCATAGCCAGCCAGCACCAACCGGCTATAGTAGGATCAAATTTCCATCCATGTATTCCCGCAAAATACTCAAATAGCCAAACCACACCGGTAGCAAGCATAAAATAGGCGCTAAACCAGGTAAAGGTATTTCCACCAGCTATGCTGCCTTCCCTCAATTCAATAATTCCTACCAGAACCTGTACGAAGAAGCCGCATATCAACCATATGCCCCCGATAGGCAATGCCTCATGGCCTACCTTTCCAGTGAACATAGCATAAAAAATAAAAACGGCAATGGATAGAGCTATAAGTCCTGCGGGCATGGGATTAGCCCAACCTGATTCTTGTTGGTTTGACATGATAATTCCCCCTATAAATTTATTTGGTCATT
>DHCD01000047.1:48597-52686 GCA_002398105.1 Syntrophomonas sp. UBA4911 | reverse complement strand
CATTAATAAACTTTGAAATTAATCATTTGTTGAGTTTTCACCATAATTGTCCAAAAGCTCTACCGGTAAAATCTTAAAGCGTATGTTAAAATGATGAGCGTACAGCTATTTCCCTACAGGTCTGGAAGACATCAACATGGATGATTGATGCTTTCTCTCCAAGTATTGATCCGGTATCCAATCACTGATATCCTCTCCGCTCAATACTTTACAGACCATATTCTTTTCATCCAGCTGCACTCCTTCAATAAAACTCTTTGTTGCCACTATAATTCCTTCTTTGCCAAACAAGTTGCTTTCCACCGCTTTTATTATTACCCTCTCTTTCAGCATGTTTCTCCCCACCTTTTAATAAGTAAATGATTTCAACCAGTCCTGTTTCCTGAAATCCGTTTTTAATGTCTTTTGCCCAAATACCATTTAAAAAAGCGGCCCCGGTTGAATATTACCGGGGCAAGGGAATAAGGGGGACAAAAATTGGCTATTTATCGACAATGTGCATCATCATGGCCCATAGTAAACTCATAATGCAGTATTCTGATTTAGAAAACAGTTAGTCATTATAACACCAACTATTTTAAGCTACATATTTGATAGCTGATGTTACAGCGGCGGCAACTTCCTGCCGTAAAGCTACAGTATTGGGAGGAATATACTGCAAAAGTTTATTCAGGTCCTTATAAAGGCCGGCTAATTCCTCCCCTTCCGCTGCTGCCGCCAGGACTTCCCGGGCCCAGTTGAATATATTGCCAATGGCAGTACTGGCAAAAATAGTGGCCATGGCCAGTTTAAGCCTGGCAGCATCCTCACCTTGGCGGACCAGGGCCTTCTGGGCGCGGAGCCAGCCGGTTTCCATACCAAAAGTAGCCATGGACATATCAGCAATTTTCCCCACGACTTCCTGGTAGCCCAGGATTTTGCTATCGTATTTTGCGATAGCTGCCCCCAGCGCGAAAAGGGTTAAATCTTTGGCGGCCTGCACCAGGTCGCCGACCCCATTGCGTTCTGGAACTCCGGCGTTTATTTTGGCCTGAACAGCAGCAATAGCTTCCTTTAAAGGAATTTGGCCGGCCAATCCCCGGCGCACCAGGGTGCTGGTCATAACCGTGCGGTTAATTTCATTGGTCCCTTCAAATATGCGGTATACGCGGCAATCCCGGTATAATCTTTCTATAGGGTATTCGGAAGTTACGCCATAGCCGCCGTGAATCTGCACGCCCTCGTCCATGACATAAGCCTGAACCTCGGTGGCGAAGACTTTATTCATAGAGCATTCCATAGCATATTCCTCAATGCCTTTGACTGCAACCGGTCCTTCCGGGTTAGGATAACCGGGCAGGCTGTGAATGATATTATCAATCAATCCGCCGGTACGGTAGACCATGCTCTCCGTAATATAGGTCCTGGTATTCATTTCGGCAAACTTTTCTTTTATTAAGCCAAATTCGCAAATTGATTTATTAAATTGTTTGCGGTCCACGGCAAACTGGGATGACAATTCAATAGCCTGCTTGCAGTTGCCGGTGGCGTTGCCCCCCAGTTTATAACGGCCCATGTTGAGAATGTTAAAGGCGATCTGGTGCCCTTTGCCGATTTCATACAGGACATTTTCTACCGGCACTTTGACGTCTTCAAGAATCAGGGTACGGGTGGAAGAGCCTTTAATGCCCATTTTATGTTCTTCCGGGCCGGTGGAAAGGCCTTCCGAATTGGCGTCCACGATAAAGCCGGTAAATTTCTCCCGGTCTATTTTAGCGAAAACAATGAAAATATCAGCAAAGGCAGCATTGGTTATAAATTGTTTGGTGCCGTTAAGAATATAATGCTTGCCATCCGGGCTCAAAGTGGCCCAGGTTTTAGCCGCTAAAGCATCCGAGCCGGCTCCCGGTTCAGTTAATGCATAGGCCGTTCCCAGTTCACCGCTTACTATGCCCGGCAGATACCTGAGTTTTTGTTCATGATTGCCAAAATAAACAATAGGCAGCTGGCCTATACCGGTTTGACCGCCATGGGTCATGGCGAAGCCACCCGCCCGCCCCATACATTCGGCAATAATACAGGTACTGATTTTGTCCATGGCATAACCGTCGTACTCTTCCGGTACATCGGTGCCCAGCAGACCTAATTCACCAGCTGCCAGAAGAAGCTCATGGTTAAGCCCTTCTTTTTTTTCTTCCAAGTCGTCCATAACCGGCAGAACTTTATCATTGACAAACCCCAATGCAGTCCGATAAATCATTTTATGCTCATCGGTAAAATCTTCCGGGGTAAATATACTCTGGGGATCGGTTTCGCTGAAAAGAAAACTCCCTCCTTGAGGCAGGTCACTCATTTAAATTCACCTCTCATTTCCCAGGATTATCTGGGGTTTTACTTATCTGTGTAATTGGGTTTGCGTTTTTCCACAAAGGCAGAAATTCCTTCTCTTCCATCAGCACTGGCAAAGGCGATGACAAAGTTTTGGATTTCCATTTCCAACCCCGTGTTTATATCAATATCGGCGCCATGACTAATGGCCGCTTTGGCCATCTGGATGGCGACAAAAGGTTTGAGCGCCAGTCTCTTGGCAAATTTTAACGTTTCCTCCATAATGGAGTCCAGGGTTACAACCTGGTTTACCAGACCGATTTTCAGGGCTTCAGCAGCATCAATAATGTCGCCGGTGAACATTAATTCTTTGGTCTTGGCCGCGCCGATCAAACGGGGAAGGCGCTGTGTGCCGCCGCCACCGGGAATAATACCCAGCCCGGTTTCGGGAAAGGCAAATTTGGCGTTGTCAGCCGCAATGCGGAAATCAGCCGCCAAAGCCAGTTCCACGCCGCCACCGAAAGCTACTCCGGTAATAGCGGCAATAACCGGCTTATTCAGATTTTCCAGCTTGGAAAATGCAGCTCTGGAGCCCTGGCAAAATCCGTAGGCTTCGACTGGAGTCAAAGTGACCATTTCGGAGACATCGGCCCCGGCTGCAAAAGCCTTCCCCCCCGTACTGGTTATAATCACAACTTTCACTGAATTGTCTTTTGCAAATTCATCCGCCGCCTGGGCTATTTCAGTAAATACCGCACTGTTCAGGGGATTCATAGGAGGGCGGTTAAGGGTAATTATAGCTATACCCTCCTCTTTAGTTACCCGAATTGTTTCATAAGACATTAGCATTCCCCTCTCCTTATTTGGTCAACCTCCACGGTAAGAAGTAAGAAAATAAGCCATGCAGAGAGTCCCCCGGATTTGTTAGGGCAAAAGGAAGGATTCGTTCAGGAAAAAAGGACTCCCTGCACCCGGCTTTTAAAATATGTCTGGGATACGAGAAATATGGAATATTAAACCTATGTGCTTCTTGTTGCCACAATCCATATAGGTTTCCCGTTCTAAAACGGATCCAATTAGTTCTATCCCGAGGAATTAAATTTACAGGCAACTTTTAATATGACCGTGCCTGCTTAAACATTATTTATTATAGTCATACCAGCCCGCACCCGTCTTTTTGCCCAGCTTGCCCGAAGATACAATGGCTTTGAGGGTGTAGGGCGGAGCCCAGAACCCATTTTTGGTTTCTTCAAAGAAAACGTCAAGAACCAGCTTGGAGATATCTATTCCCGTAAAATCCATCAGTTCAAAGGGTCCCATCGGATAGTTCAAACCCAGTTTTACTGCGGTATCAATATCGGCCGGAGTGGCTACGCCGGTTTCCACGAGACGGATGGCTTCCAGGAATTGCGGCATCATGACGCGGTTGACGATGAAGCCCGGGGTATCTTTTTTCACTTCAACCGTGGTCTTGCCAAAGGACTGGGCCAGTTCGGAGGCAATTCTGACGGTCTCATCGCTGGTGGAGTAGCCGCGGATGATCTCGCACAGCCGCATAACCGGAACCGGGTTGAAGAAGTGCATGCCTACGAATTTATCAGCGCGTTTGGTGGCGCCGGCCAGCAGGGATATAGATATGGAGGAAGTATTGCTGGCCAGGATGACGTCGGGTTTTAAGATTTCATCCAATTCGGCCAGAACCGCTTTCTTGATATCAACGTCTTCGACGATAACTTCAATCATGTAATCGACAGCAGCCAAATCTGCCTTCTCGGTAGTCTT
>DHCD01000047.1:17916-48329 GCA_002398105.1 Syntrophomonas sp. UBA4911 | reverse complement strand
AAGCCCATGTCCATATCGCATATAATTACATCATAACCAGCCTGGGCAGCGGTCTGAACTATACCGACACCCATTGAACCGGCGCCTAATACGCCTATTGTCCTGATTGCCATGATATTACCTCCGTTCAATTTTTAATAAAGCAGTTTCCTGATTAATCAAAAACACCTTTGCCCCGCATGGCTGCGATTTCTTCCGGGGAGTAGTCCAAAAGTCCGCCGAGTATTTTCTCCGTGTCATACCCGACTTCGGGATAACCGCGCCATACTTTACCGGGGGTATCCATGAATTTGGGTACAAAGCCGAACGCTTCCACTTCCTTATCATCCAGGGCGGGAACCTTGTATCTGACAAAATTGTCCACCCGGGAATGCCAGTGCGGGTCGGCGTACATATCTTTGGGGGCTTTTACGATGCCGACCGGGGTCTTGAACTGGGGTTGTGACAGCCAATCCTGGGCTTCCTGGGCGGTACGCTCGCTGAACCATTTTTCCAGATAGTCATACAAAGCCTGGCCCCGGGGAGAGTCGACGGCCTCCTTTGACCGGCCACAGGCCTCCCAATCCCATTCCGGCAGATCGGGATCCAGTCCCAATCCTCTCAGGCAACGGTCATAAGCGGCCTTGCCGAAAGCACCGATAAAGGCGTAGCGGCCATCCTTACATTTGTGCATGGAGGCCGGCTGGAAGATGGGTACGCGGTTACCTACGCGGCTTTTCTCAATTCCCAGGTTCATATAGCATGCCCAGTGGTCGTCCAGGTTGCGGGCCTGGGCCTCTGCCTGAGCGATGTCGATTTCCTGGCCCATGCCGCCTTTTAAAACATTGATGTAGCCGGCCATCATGGCTCCCCAGGCATAAACCGAGGTCAGATAGTCGTTGAGGAAGGGATTCCCGTAAATCGGCGGGCCATCCGGGAAGCCTACCATGTTGGCCAGGCCGCCTTCGCATTGGCCGATGGGGTCATAAGAAGGCCGGTCGCATATTTCGGGATTGCCGCCGAACTGGGGCCGGCCGAAACCACTGACATGGACGATAACCAGTTTAGGATTGATTCTGAGCATTTCCTTAGGATCAATCCCCAGTTTATCCAGCCAGACCACGTTCTCCAGCCATATATCGGCCTGTTTAATCAGCCCGCAGAAAATATCATAGCTCTCCGGGCTTTTCTTCATATTCAGATTAAGCGCCAGGCTTAATTCATTGCGCTTCTGACAAAAGGCAGCCGCCATTTGCTTGGTGCCGTCCTCGCTTTTAATGGCCGGCATTTGGGTGCGGTAGGAGTCGCCGAGCTCTGGTATCTCCACATGGATTACTTCGGCTCCGAAGTCGGCGGCCAATTGGGCGCCAAAGGGAGCGGCCACGATACTGCCGGTCAGCAATATTCTCATTCCACTCAAAGGCCCAAATTTAGGAATCAAATATGGCGCCTGTTTTTTTACTAAATCTGCCCACTTTGCCGACATCATTCATCTCCTCCCTCATGTAACAAGTTTTTATGCATTTTATTTATTCTCCTCCACTTTTTTGTTACGGCCACGTATTAGAAATATAAGCGCTCCTGCACACTCTGCACAGGCCTGCCAACTCAATTTGGACAACTCGGCGGCAAAGCCTGTCACCTTTTAAAACGATGGGCTCACATAACTTGCCCCGTTGGAAGTATATCTTTTGTTTTACTGTTTAACCCACCTTTATTACGATGGAACCAGCTATATCGCCGGCTGCACATCCGGTAAATGCGCCAATACCGCCGCCCTGTACAGCCAGAGCTTCGATAAGTTCGCAAATTGCTCTACCTGCGGTTGGTCCCTGGGGATGTCCATAAACCATGGAAGATCCATAATTGTTCATAAGCTCACGTTTAAGACCAAGTACGATTTCAGAATTTGCATCATTTACGGCAAACGGGTTGTGGGTCTTAATCTGGCTGAGATCACTGACTTTTACACCAGCAGCATCACAGCCTGCCTGTAATGCAGGAGCAGGAGCAGCCGCCATACGTCCGGGAGCTACACGAACTGATGCATAGCCCAGGACCTGTACGGGAATATTTTTGTCTTTGCTCATTGCAGCAGCTTTTTCCTTGGTTGTTACTATAATTCCGCAGTTGCCGTCGGCAGGATGGGTCTGGCCGCCATAGGTTACTACTCCGCCTTCATCAACGGGTTTCAGTTTTTGAAGGCCTTCCCAGGTTGTCGGGGTGATTCCGGCATCCTCGTCAACAACTACAATTTTTTTACCTTGTTTGATTTCAATCGGGAACATGTAACGTTTTTGGAATGCTCTATCGTTTTTCAGTGCATCTTTGTATTGTTCATATCTCATGAAGACTATTTCGTCACACATCTCTTTGGTGATGCCTCTTTCTTTAGCTACCGCTTCGGCGGTGCGATACATCTTCAGGCCTGCGCCAGGGGATGGATCCAGGTCAAAGTTATCCAGAACAACGTTTTCAATGTCCAGATTGCCTTTGGTCGGGTTGGGTGAAATTATATAAGAATGACTGGATGTGCGGTCAGTGGAAAGGCAGAAGCATGTTGAATAGTTGCCTAACTCCACATCGTTGGCTGCCAGGGCTAGGCTGGTTACCGAGGTTGTACATACCTGATTCAGGCCTATGGCGGGAATTTCTTTCTCACGATTCATAACGACGGCAGCCGCATAAGCGTGTCCAAAAAATGTCTTCTGAGAGTATATTGTCTGCCCATAATACATAAAATCAAATTCATTGTAGGGAATATCCTTTTCTAAAACCCAGCGCCTGGCTGTGGCAGCACCTAATACAACCGGGTTTTCTGATTTCAACGCTCCGTTCCAGCGAATGAATGGGGTTGAATAATATCCTCCATAAGGAATAAAAACATTGTTGTACTTTGCCATATAAAAACCTCCTAATTTTCTTTTTTCATACAATGAATTAAAACTTTAGGCGTGCCCTAAATGAAATGAATTTAATATATCAAGCTATCAGTAAAATACCAAGATTGGGTTTTTGTTAGTCCACCATCTTCGCAGTAGTCAATATCAATTTTTCATTTATTCATCCGCAATTTTCCGGCCGCTCTATAAAACCCCCCCTTTCTTATGGTTTTATGGGGTGCACCTGGCCTATAGCAAAGCAAAAGATATGCCAACTAACTTGAAGAATAAGAAAAGCCCGTGTTCGCTTGCTATTTGCGTACACGGGCTTAGTGCTCGCCATATTCAGACCGGATTTTGGTTGCAATAAATCTACCAATTATGGTCGCATTTATGATACCATGTAGCGTTATTACTACATGCCCTAAAGCGGGGTTCTGGCTCTGGTCTTGCGGTAAAGCATAGTCCGGTGAATGCCCAGACGCTGAGCGGCTTCACCAACACGGCCATTGCATTCAGCCAGAACCTGATTGATATACTCCTCTTCCACTTTTTTTAAAACACTTTTTAAGGATCCATGATAGTTCGGGGATGGCTCTGTCGGTGAAGAATCTTCCTCAGGGAAAGAAACCTTTTTGCTCAATAGGGCGTCATTTCCAAACTCCAGATAGTCGCCCGGGGAAGTCACCACCAGCCTCTCTATAACATTTCTAAGCTCCCTGACGTTCCCGGGCCAGTTGTAAGCCAAAAGAGAGTGTACGGCGTGGGGGGTAATCTTCTTCTTCAAGGCGTACTTACGATTGAACTCTTGCAAAAACTTCTCCGCCAGGACCATGACATCTTCAGGCCGTTCCCTCAAAGGCGGCAGATGTATAGGAATGACATTGAGGCGGTAGTATAAATCACTGCGAAATGTTTTCTGGTCCACCATGGCTTTCAGGTCTCTATTGGTAGCAGCAATCAACCGTACATCGGTCTGGAATACGCTGGTACTGCCCAGCCTCCGCACCTGCCCGGTTTCTATTACCCGCAGGAGCTTGGATTGCATGGTCAGAGGCAGATCTCCGATCTCGTCAAGAAACAGGGTTCCTTTGTGGGCAATTTCGAATATTCCTGGTTTGCCCTTGGAGCTTGCTCCGGTAAAAGCACCTGCGACATAGCCAAAAAACTCCGATTCCAGTAACTCTGACGGAATCGCCGCGCAGTTGACCGGAATAAAAGGCTCCCTGGCCCGGGGGCTATGGCGGTGTATGTGCTTGGCCACAACTTCCTTGCCGCTGCCCGATTCGCCGAACAGCATAACCGTACTATCTGATTTAGCCACATAGGCGCTGTTATCAATTACCTCTTTCATTTTTTTACTCTCGGCTACAATAAAAAAGGATCCTGGTTCCCTTTCATTTAAATACTCAGCCGCTGTTTTATAGCGCGCAGCTTTTTGGCTTTCTTTGTCCAGGGCTTCCAGGTATTTATCGACTATGTCCTGGTCGCGTGAATTAACAATAACCAGTGAGACTTCACCGTCTTCATCAAAAATCGGTGTTCCGGTACACATGATATTGGAGCCATGCCGGTTTCTGATCAGCCCGGTAACTACCCCGCGTTTCTCAATCGTTTCCAGGGCAATTGAGGGACTATAAAGGCCCTTCTCCAGTAAGTGGCGTACGTTTTTACCGATTAATTCCTGGGGATTTTCATCCAGCAGTTTTCCTGTGGCCGGATTACATAGGATTATGTTGCCTTTTCCGTCAAAAACACATATCGCATCATAGGAATTGATAATCACCTGCTTCAAATCATCACGGGAACAGAATTTTTTCGTAGTCAATTGTTCGGAAACCATTCTTTTTCCCCCCTATACAGGATAGGCATCCATCAGCTTCAGGAGCGAATGATACCGCAAATTCAGCACTTGATTAATTGAGTACAGCTTCATTTTTTGTATACTAAAAAAGGCCTCAAGACACCCGCCACTGTTTTCTGTAATCATTTGCCGCTATGACAATAATTCATATGGGCAAACAAAATAGATCCAGTTGCCTATGACCAGTCACTACCGTCATTCGGTGGGTAATTCCCGGCTGTGCAATTAAAATTTATATATGGAAGCATCCACGGTTAAGACCGAGGTAATAGACTTGATCAAGTAACTACCGGAAGAAACAGAAATATGGTGAACCTTCAGGAGAAAAACCCGCTCTTGGAAATTTTAATCTGTATATAAACCATAACATGTATAAATTGGTAATGGTATCCTTGATTATTGTTAAAATTTTCACATCAAATTTATCTGCTACATAATTTAAGTATAGACTGATATTATCATTTGTCATCATATGATATTATGTATATATATTTATTTATTAAAAAGGCCTCAAGATCCTTTCCACCGCTTCGAAGATATTTGCGCCTATATCCAGTCTTACCAATTCAATATGCCCATAGGCGGTAATCGTGTTTTTATATATGTCATACCTGGCATATTAGTAATTTCCTACTGCCCTTACAATACTGCCTGTATAAAAAGTGGCGATATGCAAAGTGCAGGCTGCAGATAACGGACGAGCTGCAGCCCGATTTAATGAGAGGAGAGTATATGATGGCGGCAAATCCAGAACTAGGCTTTAAGATAGTGGCCACAATTGAGAGTGTGAAGGGGGTTTGCAACGCGGCCCACACAGTGGGAGAGCAATTTACAATCAGCTGCTACCATTCCGGTGGTTTGTGTGGTTTTTTCTATCATGATCTTTTTCCCACTTTAATGACCTTTCAGTTTGGGGGAAATTTACCCTGGTGGGATGGTGATACGATTGTGGCCCAATGCCCTGATGCAGAGAATTTAGTTACGATTAAGCTGAAACGAGAGGCAAGAGCTTGACGGGAACTAAGGAATTGAAAATCCCGCCCGCAAAGCGGGCGGGTAAATAAAGTATTTATCGGAAGCTGGGTCATTAAGATAATTTCTTTTTAAGCTCGGGAATTACTTCTTTAAGATCGGCTATCAGAATATAATCCGCCATCTGGTTCATAAATGCTTTTTCATCGTTATTGATTGAAACTATAGTGTGGGAATCACGAATCCCCACGGTAAACTGCACCTGCCCGGACACTCCCAGTATAATAGCCAGCTGGGGCTTGCATATCTTACCTGACAAACCGACGATTCTTTCTTCACTGAGCCACTTCTTATCGGTGGCTACAGGCTTTGAACAGGCTACCTCCCCCCCCAGCGCATTGGCAATTGCACTTATTACAGGCAGATCATCAATATTTTCGACTCCCTGCCCAACCACCAAAATGATCTCCGCTTCTTCAATTTTCACACTATCCCCGGCTTTTGCCCGGGTTTCCACAAGTCGTAATGAAGGCTTAATATCTGCTTTAAATTTGACTACTTTGCCTTCCCCATAACCGGCGGAAACAGGCAAGGCCCGCGGGGAGACAGCTATGACCTGTTTATCCGCGGTAATGCGCTGAAGGGCGACGGCGGCTCCTCCCAACACGTTTCTTTCACACAAAACCATACCGTTTTCACAGGTTATGGCTTTAACATCGCTGAGACAGCCGGCATCCCAAATCTGGGCCAACCTACCTGCCAGTTCTTTTCCTTTACGGTTGGAAGCCAGCAGTATTATGCCGGCTTCACTTTGTCCGGCCGCTTGTCGGAGCGCTGAAGCCACCGCGGCCGTGTCCGCCAGATTTAAACCGGGATCGCTGATTGCCAGGGCATCCACCCCTTTAGCGGCTATTTCCGCAGCTTGCTCATGGTCGTTAATGGAAACGGCTTTTACCATAGATCTGTCCGCGGCTATAATGTCGGCGGCCGTAAGCAGCTCCAGTGCCAAAACGGTAGTTTCGCTGAAAATCAATATTCCTGCCACGTTATTACCTCCCCACCAAGCCCTCGGCTTTCAATACCCTGATTAATTCATCGACATTGTTCACTGCGGTTTGTTTCCGCTGCATCTCGGGGGCCAGGCTGCTCAAGGTTTCTATTTTGCCTCCTGTGGGCAATGGCAAATTCAGAACCTCTTTGGGCTTTCGGGCAGCCTTCAGTATTTGGGTTACAGACGGAATCCTGGGTTCATTGATGTCCGCCAAAACCGTGACAACCAGCGGGAGCTGAGCTTCCAGGACTTCCTCGCAATCCTCTAAAGAACGCACAACCATAGCCGTGTTGCCATTGACGGTAAGGCTCTTGACATAAGCTGCCTGGGGGAGGCCCAGGATGCCTGCCACTCTTGACCCCACCTGGCCTGAATAGTTGTCTCCGCTTCCTTCCCCAAAGATTATAATGCCTACGTCATCCAGACTTCTTACAGCCTGGGCGATGAGTTCGGCATTGATTGCACTCTCCGCATTCTGCAGCCCCTCATGTATGATCAGGCTTGCTTCATCGGCTCCTGCTGCCAGAGCTTCTTTTATGGTGTCTTCCAGTGCTTCGCTTCCGGCGGCTACAACGATCACTTTCCCTCCAAGGGCTTCTTTCAGCTGTACTCCTGCTTCCAGGGCATTCTTGTCAATGTCGCCAAAGGTTAAGGGGACATCGTCCAGTACCAGCTGCCGATCTCTGATCCGAATCTGCTGCAGATCAGGTATTTGCTTCATGGCAACTACTATGTTCATTATCAAACACTCCTTAAGTTCTTAGCTTTGCACCTTTAACCAAAACGAAACTGAACCCCCGCTCCACCGGCAGGATAATTCCATTTCAAAACTTCCGATCCGCAGGCCAGGAGACAAGTACCGCATTCCAGGCAGCCATCTGCGCTTAAGACCACTTCTTTTTTTTCATTTTCCATATATAATCCGGCCGGGCACACCAGCAGCGCCTTCTTTAAGCGAATGTCCTTTTCCATGCCTGATTTAATGCTGATGTGGAATTGCCTGTCTTCTTTGAAAACATTCAACCCCAGTTTAGCTTTTAGCCCCATGCTTGACTTCATATTTTCATCATTCTCCTTCCCACCTTTAACAGGCCCCATATCTCAGCCAGGTTGAAATACTTCTTTACAGTGGGAAAGATTCTGTCCTTAGGTCCTGCCGGCACTTGGTAAAGGTCTTTCATCAGATTCGCGGCCAATTCGGGGTAATGAGTAAAGAAGCCGGGATACTCCAATACCTGAAGGGATTCCTTAAAATTTTTGAAGTCTTGCAGCACAAAGCTGTCGTTTAAAAATCGTTCGTAACAGGCCAGCCCGCTCTCGCTGTAATCACCGCTCTGCTTGGCCTTCATTGCCGCCTTAGCAGCGTAATAGCCACTGGCCAGCGCATATTCCATTCCCCTTACGCTTACTCCGATGTTCATGGAAAAGCCGGCCGCATCCCCGGCTACCAGTATTCCGTGCCCATACAGCTTGCCCATGGTTTTCAGCCCTCCTTCGGGAATAACATGGGCGGAATATTCGACCGTATTGCCGTCTTTAATCAGGCTGCGCACTTCCGGGCGCTGTTTAAAACACTCCAAAAGATCCGGCGCTTTGATTGCAGGAGCCTGGCTCAGGGCATCAATCCCCACTACTATGCCCAGGCTTATGCTGTCTTTATTGGTATAAAGAAAACCGCCCCCGAATTTACCGGCGGTAACATCCCCTAAGAAAAGCCGGGCGGCCCCTTCTTCACCGGTAAGGTTCAAACGGTTTTCCAAGACCTCCCGGTCAAGTTCTATTATTTCTTTAAAGCCCACTGCATGGGTATTGGGAGATCCAGCTTTTCTTAAACCTGCCTTTTGAGCTAAAAATGACAATACCCCGTCACAAGCAATAACCACATTGGCCCTCAGTTGTTCTCCGCCGGCCATTACTCCTACAACTCTGCGGTCTTCAATGATAAGGTCGTCAACTCTGCTTTTAGCCACCAGCATAGCGCCTTTCTTTTCAGCTTCCCGGGCCAGCCATTTATCAAATTTTGCCCGTAAGATACTGTAGCTCTGATGCGGTTCTTGTTCAAGCTCCCGGCCGGCATAGCGCAGGGTTATTGAACCTTCCCTCCCCATAAGACAAAGTTCTTCATGGGCGATATATCTTTCCAGAGGGGCTTTTCCCCATAATTCCGGGAACATCTCTCTAACCGGATTCACATACATGCGCCCTCCGGTTACGTTTTTCGCCCCGCAGTAATCCCCTCTTTCCAGCAACAGCACCTCTGCCCCCTGCGAGGCCAGGGTGTAGGCGGCAGCAAGACCCGCCATCCCTCCACCCACGATTATGGCATCAAAAACTTCTTCTGTTTGGGTCCCCATTTTCAAACCTCGTTTCGGCCTTTTTATTGATAGTTCAAAGTCATTTCAATATATCAGGCCGGGATTTTTATGCGTTCAGCACCACCCCGGCGATAATCATCTTCTGCATATCGGCTACGCCTTCCACCTGGGGGCCCATGATGGCGTCGCGATACAGGCGGGATACCTTGTAGTCGTTCATTAAGCCGTAAGAACCGTGAATATCTACCGCCGTGCGGGCCGCGTCTGCAAAAGCCTCGCACACATAGGTCTTGGTCAGAGCCGCCTCTTTGGCAAACAAGGCCTGGTCTTTGGCATCATTGGCCAGACACCCCAGCCGATAAGTCAGCCAGCGGCAGGCTTCGTACTTCATAGCCAGATCGGCGATTCTGAGCTGGATGGCCTGGAATTTGGCGATGGGCTCGCCCCGGTGGGTTTTTTCTTTGACGTATTGCACCGATGCCTCATAAGCGGACAGGATGCCGCCCAGGGAAGCGGAGCTGATGCCCACCTTGCCGAAGGCGATACCATAGGTTAATACCGGAAATCCGCCGCCGGGTTTGCCCAGCACATTTTCGGAGGGAACAACCACATCCTTAAAATACACGTCGAGGAGATCCCCGCCGTGGTAGCCGATTTTATTCCACGGTTGGGATATGGAATAGCCGGGGCAGAACTTCTCCACGATAAAGGCGGTGGGTTTTCCGCTTTCCGCGTCCGCGGCAAAAAGCACCATCGGGCCGTGATAATTGGCGTTGGTAATAAAGCGCTTGGTTCCGTTGATTACATACCGGTCGCCTTTTTTTACCGCCGTAGTAGTAATCTGCTTGGGGTCAGAGCCGGTTCCCGGCTCGGTAAAAGCGAAAGAGGCCAACTCTTTTCCTTTACAGGACGGGGGCATATACTTTTTTTTCTGTTCTTCGGTTCCGAATTTATCAATTGCTCCCAGGCCCAGGCAATTAACTGAAATAGCAATCGCCATCCCGATGGAAACCTTGCCGATCTGCTCCAGGGCCAGGACATAGCCGTCGTAACCGCCTCCAGCCCCGCCATAGGCCTCCTTGAAGGGAAGCCCAAAAAGATCAAGGTCGGCCAGTCCCTCCATTATTGCCTGGGGAAGCCGGTTTTCCCGGTCTATCTCTTCGGCTGCCGGCAAAATAGCTTTTTCGCTGTATTCCTGGGCCATTTTTTGTATCAGGAGCTGTTCTTTGCTCAATGTAAAATCCATCCCGGTGTTCTCCTTTCATCTATGCCGCGGCAGAGGAGAGTTGATAGGATTTTGCTCTCCCCTGCCACATTTTTCATGCCATGCTTAGTAAATAAAATAGTCGCTGTCGATTTCCAGCACCGAAGTGTCCGCCAGTTTGATTATTTCCGCCAAATTGGCCACGTGGGGCACTTCGTTTAAGAGATAGTAGCGGGCGGAAAAGATCTTGCCCTGATAGAATTTGCAGTCGTAATGGTCAACCCCCAGTTCCTGCACCCGCCGGTCGGCCAGGAGAGCCTGCTCCAGCAGCAGTTTACCGCCCAGCAGCTCGGCGGTGGCCATCAGCACCCGTTTGGCGAAGGTGGGGATCAGACCGCGTTTTTCACTGTCCTGGGCAAATTCGGCCATGGTCTTTTGAATCTCTTGGTAGGCGGTCAGGGCTTGGCCCAGCTGTTCGAATTCCTTTTCAAAGCCCGGGGTCTTTTTATGCGCCTCGTAAAATTCTTTATTCCCCTGCATCCAGCGTGCAAATACGGCGCCTTTTTCCATGTTCCACTTCCGGCCCACCAGGTCCATGGCCTGGATGTAGGTAGTGCCTTCGTACAGAGTGTTGATCTTGGTGTCGCGGGCCAGCTTTTCACAGGGATAATCGGAAATATAGCCGTAGCCGCCATAGATCTGGATCGCTTCGGTGCCGGCCAGATCCCAGGATATTTCGCTGCAGTAGGCTTTGGCCAGCGGGATGATAACCGCCAGTTCGTCATCCGCTTTCTTTCTCTCCTCCGGGTCGGGGTCCCAGTGGTTGACGTCGATATTGAAATAGCCTCTGTAGGTTATGGCCCGGCAGGCTTCGGTAATGGCCTTGCATCTCAAAAGCGCCCGCTTGATGTCCTCATGCTCAATAATGGGGACTCTTCCCTGCTTGGGATTGGTGAAAGGCGTGCCCTGGATTCTGGTGCAGGCATATTCGTGCGCGTTATGATAGGCGTTGGCGATCACGCTGATGGAGAGGATTCCGCACACCAGGCGCTCCTCGTTCATCATCTTGAACATGAGCGACATGCCGTCCCCCTTGCCTTCATGCTCCAGGGGATTTCTGCCCAGCAAATAGCCGCGGCAGCCGTCGTTGTCGCCAAAGCTTAAAGAAACGGTGGGATTGCCGTGCATCCCCATTTTGTGTTCGACTCCGGTGGCGGCCACATCGTTGAATTCCAGGCTGCCGTCATCGTTGATCCAGTACTTGGGAACAATGAACAATGAGATTCCTCCGGTCCCGGGCCTGGCCCCGTCCACCCGGGCCAGGAACAGATGCACGATATTCTCGGCGAAATTGTTGTCGCCGTTGCTGATGAATATCTTCTGCCCTTTGATTTTGTAAACCCGGGGATCTTCGGTGGGAAAAGCCTTGCTGCTTATCTCCCCCACGTCGGAACCGGCCTGGGGCTCGGTCAGGCACATGGTTCCGGTATAATCGCCGGAAAACATCTTGGGCAGGAACTTTTGCTTGATGTCTTCCGGGGCCAGTTCGTTGATCAGCATGGAAGAACCCTGGGCCATAGCCAGGAAGGGGGGCACAAAGGCCGGATTGGCGGCGGAGAACATTTCCCACAGGGGGAACATTATCACCTGGGGCAGCACTACCGCCCCCTCGCTGGTGTCGTTATTGCTGCATCCCCAGCCTTCGGAAATAAGCTTCTTATATACCGGGGGGACCGTCGGGGAAATGATGACCTGCCCGTTTTCGAACTTGATGGGGTTGACCTCCCCGTCGTCGGAAGTAGGTTCGACTACGTCCTTGGTCATCTTCAAAACCGTATCCAGGATCATATCCACATCGTCAACACTGTAATTTTCCCGGTACCTCTGGTAAGCAAGTATTTTGTCCAGGGGCAGCCATTCTTTTAAAATAAACTTGAAATCCCGGGTGTTTTTGTAGGCAAAATTAGAAGCCATATTGTATCCCTCCATTTTTCGTCATTATCCTTTTACAAGGCTGCCAACACTGAGTCTAAAAAGGAATCCGGTTAGTGGGCGACCAGATTTTCATCTCCCGGGCGCTCTTGATCAGTTCGTCGCGGAAATCCGGATGGGCGATGCTGATCACGCCATCGGCCATGCCCCAAACAGAGCGGCCCTTCATATTTACCGCGCCATGTTCAGTGACCAGCCAGTGCACCAGCGTGCGCGGAACCGTAACCACCGCGCCCTGGGTCAAAAAGGGCTTCACATTGGAATGCAGCTTACCCTCTTTGTCGGTATAAGTTGAATTGAAAGCGATGATGCCTTTGCCCCCTTTGGACTCCCAGGCCCCGATATGAAAGTCAAGCGACCCTCCGGTACCGGATATCTGCCTTATCCCGTTCGATTCCGAGCATACCTGGGAGAGGAGGTCCACCTCAATGATGTTGTTGATGGAAATAACATTGTCTTCCAGCGCAATATATTTGGGATTGTTGGTGTAGTCGCAATCGTAGGCCGCCACCTGGGGATTGTTGTGCAGGAACTCATGGGTCTTTTGATTGCCGAAGCAGAAAGTAAAGGTACTGCGGCCCACGTCCCTGGTTTTGTACTTGTTGGTTATCTTCCCCGCCTCGTACATTTCCACCATGGCGTCGCAGAACATCTCGGTGTTGATGCCCAGGTCCTTGAGATCGGATTTGGCGATCAAGGCCCCAATGGTATTGGGAACTCCGCCTATTCCCAGCTGCAGGCAGGCCCGGTCCGGAATCATGGGCATAATATGGGCGGCGATCCGCTTTTCGATGTCAGTCGGTTCACCGGCCGGAGGCATGGTGAAGATCGGTTCGTCGCTTTCAATGATGTAATCCACATCCTTGATATTGATGCATTCCATGGCCCCGCCCATGCAATAAGGATTTTTAGCGTTTACTTCAACAATGATCAGGTCTGCGTTTTTAAGCGTCGCATAGGTATCCGAAGCAGCTATGCCGAAATTGAAATTACCGTGGGAATCCATCGGGCTGGCTAGGATGCACATGATATTCTTCTTCAAAAAGGGCTGCACCACTTCCCCGCGGATTTTTTGCAAATCGTGATATTGGGTAGGTACGTAAGAAGCGCGGTTTTTATCTCCTAACCTACGATCTATCCCGGAAAAGTGGTTGCTGTAATAAGTGAAGGTTTTCATTTCCGGATCGTTTTTTACCACCTGGGGGAATCGCACCGAGGCTGCGCAATCAATGGTCACATTTATCAGATTTTCTTCTCCCGCTCTTTGACCCAGGGCTATATCAAATTCGGCCGGAAATAAACCGAAATGCCCGTAGCCTACTAAATCGCCTGATTTGACTTTTTGCGCCGCTTGCTGAGGAGTGATCAATTTGCTTTTGTACTCATCCCAAAATGTCATTTTATCCTTCCTTTCTCAAAATAATGGGAACGAAATTTTAAAATTTCTTATAGCATCCCCTCCTGTGGCTGACTGTAATGATGCAGTCCGCTCCACTCCGCCGGCGGTCGGGTGCGGTCTTTTTTTACTCGCTGCCATCAATAGCGCAATAATCGTGCCAACTTTTCAAAAAATACAGAAAATAAAAATAGGATCGCTCCAATCGCGATCCTTCCGGTTGTTTATTCTTGTTTATTGATTATGTCAATAAGAAATATTGGCTCCCATTGATGTGCCTCATGGTGTTCAGTAGTGTACCACGTTGTTTCAAAAAAGACATTATTGCACAAGTGTTGACACTAAATATGCTATAGCTCAATTTTATAATTCTTCATTTTACGATAGACCGTGTTGCGTGAAATGCCCATATGACGGGCTACATGGCTTACATTGCCCCCAAATTCATCCAGCAAGCGCATGATTTCGTCGCGTTCCGTTTCAGCCACTGCTCTCTGATTCAGCTTGCGAGCCTCATCTATAGTCAAGCCCTGCATGTCTTGGGCCCGGGCCGCTTGCTGGAAGGCTTTTTGCTCCGGTAAAGACTGGGGAGGCGGATATGAATTTTCCCGTAGATAAGCGGGCAGAAAATCCTCGGTAATCAGGTTGCCCTCGGTGAACACGATGGCATTTTCAATTACGTTTCTAAGCTCCCGGACGTTTCCCGGCCATCGGTAAGCGCAGAGAACATGCATGGCCGCGTCGCTGATACTCAAAATATCCCGTTTGAACTGGCGGCAGATGGTCTCAATGAAAAAGCGGGTAATAGGCGGTATGTCGAGTACTCTTTCCCGAAGCGGGGGAAGTTCGACGCCAATGACATTCAGCCGGTAAAAAAGGTCTTCCCGGAAACGGCCCGCTCTCACCTCGTTTTTAAGCTTACGATTAGTAGCCGCGATTATCCTGACCTCTACCTTTCGCGGGGTGGAACTGCCTATTCTGGTCACCATTTTATCCTGCAAAAACCTGAGCAGATTGACCTGCATAGCAAAGGGCATCTCCCCTATTTCATCCAGAAATACGGTTCCTCCGTCGCCGACTTCCAGTTTGCCGGTACCCCCGCCCTTCCGGGCGCCGGTAAACGCTCCTTCTTCATACCCGAACAACTCGCTCTGCAGCAGCTCTTTGGGAATAGCCCCGCAGTTGATGGCTACAAAAGGCCCTTTTAAGCCGCTTTCGTCGTAAATGGCCCGGGCCACCAATTCTTTTCCGGTCCCGCTTTCCCCTTCAATCAAAACACTGGAAGATACCTGGGCCGCTCTTATAATCAAATTCTTTACTTCGTTCCATCTTTCGCTGTGCCCGATTAAATTATTGAGGCTGGAGGCATCATTCCCATAAGGCCCGCAAAACCGGTATTTTGCCTCGGGTTCCGGCTCTTCGCGGTCAACTACAAAACCCAGCACCGTCTGTTGCGAACCGTCTTGATTTCTGGTAATGCGCCTGCGCACCAGCGAGCAGGGAATGATTTGGTTGGCGCCCTTTAAGGAAAACTTGCTGACAAAGTCATTGGGATCACTTGACAAAAGATTGTCGAGAACCCGGTTATCGTTGGCCAGCAGGTTGCCCAGATATTCCCCGATCAGCGATTCCCGGTCGCTGATACCCAGCATATTGCAGCAGCTCCGGTTTACATTGATGAGATTGCCCTGGGCGTCCACCACCAAAAAGCCATCATGGAAAAAGTCAATAATGGATGAACAAGTGTTATGGTAAATATGCGTAATCTGCGATTGCTCAGCCTTATAATAAATCTGGTTTTCGATTACTTTCACACCCAGCTTCAATGCTTGTATAATACCGGTTGGAAGGAATTTGGAAGAATTATATGCAGCTAAGATTCCAAGAAGACTTTCTTTACTGTGCACCGGTACAGCCGCACCGCCGGCAGCATGGTAACACTGGCGATAGTGTTCAGCCCCGATAACTTCAACCGGTCTGTCTTCAGCTAAGGCAACTCCGATAGCATTGGTGCCGATGTCTTGTTCCCGGAAACGCAATCCCTTGAGTTGATCGGATTTTGTATCACCGGCCACATCGACAGCATAGCCGTCGGGGTCGCAAAGTATAACCGAATCAAGTCCTTCAATTTCGCTCAGTTCGCGCATTACCGGCCTGGACAAAGAAACTAACTGCAGGTTTTCCGCCACTTTAGCCTGAAGGAGTCGGTTGGGCAACCGATGCTGGTGCCGGGCATGGGGATCAATTGTTCCGCTGCGCTGCCAGGATGCAATGATTTCAGATCTTACCTTTCCCTGGGGGAGGGTTCCGTTATTGATGAAATCCTCCCAGGAGAGGAATATATCCGGTCTGGTATTTGCACGCATAAAATTATCCCTCAAATCTAACATCTTAGTGCAAAGCTTATACTACATTTATATATTTTATCCGCTACATAATCAATATAGAGATTAATTATTCAAAAATAAAGCCTTTTGGTGTACTTTGTATAGACTAGTGGTATAGCTGTTTATACTAATAAAGAATTATTTATTTTCCGCCTTGATTTTCGTTGTCATTCACTGTAAGACGATAATTTTAATAAAAGCATAGACCTTCCCAACTTAGGAGGAATCGGCAATGATCTTAGGAATGACATTTTCTCTGCTGGAATATTGGGCGACATTTTCCTGGTTTCCGTTATCTCCTTTTACCGTTATCAGCCTGGAAGTGATCGGTGTGATTTTTTTGTTTATTCTATTGGTGGTGATTTGGCAACTGCGCCGCATTTTACCTATACATGGGGTCATGGAATTTGCTGACCGCGTGGGAGTCGTGGTGCAGTCTCTGCAACCCCGGGGTTTGGTAAAAGTAAACGGGGAAATCTGGCGGGCCCGATCTGTGGATCGGCAGGCCATAGCTGCCGGGAGCGAAGTCCGGATTGTTAAAAAGGAAGGCATGAATCTCCTGGTTGAGCCGGTGCAGGACCCGGATTAATGAATAAATTTTAAGGAGGAATATTAATGGAAAATCCGGTGGGGTTCCTTAATTGGTTGGCGATTATACTGGTTCTCGTTATTATTCTGAGCATGTCGGTGAAAATCCTGGCCGAATACGAACGCGCAGTATTATTTCGGCTGGGAAGGTTAGTCGGGGTTCGCGGGCCGGGGCTGGTTTTTTTAATCCCCTTTGTTGATCGCTATGTACGCATGTCTCTGCGCACAATTGTTTTCGACGTACCGCCCCAAGAGGTAATCACCCGGGACAATGTAACATGCAAAGTAAATGCCGTCCTTTACTACCGGGTGGTGGAAGCGGATAAAGCGGTGGTCAATGTTGAACGCTTCCATGAAGCGACCAACCAGTTGGCGCAAACCACCCTGCGCAGTGTAACCGGTACTGCAGACCTGGATGAACTCTTATCTCAGAGAGACAAACTCAATGAAACCATCCAGCAAATCGTCGACGATGCCACCGACCCCTGGGGAATCAAAGTAACTGCAGTGGAAATAAAAGATGTGACTCTTCCCCAGGAAATGCATCGGGCTATAGCCCGCCAAGCCGAGGCTGAGCGTATCCGCCGTTCAGCCGTGATTCAAGCTGAGGGAGAACGCCAGGCGGCTGAAGAACTGGCTAATGCCGCCGACATTTTGATTAAAAGTCCGGGAGCATTGACCGTTCGTATGCTGCGCTCCCTTTCCGAGCTTTCCAACACCCAAAATACGACCATTCTCTTCCCTTTGCCCATGGAAATAAGAGAACTGCTGCCGGAATTGGGTAAAAATTAAAAAAGCTAAAGATTGACTTTAACGGTATCTTTAATCCTTCCAGCCTTGCCGGATGTGAGCGCCGTCGCAAAACGGCTTGTTGGAGCTGAAGCCGCAACGGCAAAGGGCGAATTGATGATATTGCTTAATAAGTTTTCTCTCGGTGTCATAGATCTCGGTAGGTCCCTCAACCATAAGGGGGCCGTTTTTAAGCATTTTTATCCGGGTTATGGCCGGTTCACCTTTCCGGTAATTGACCCATCCCGGGCCTTGGGCCTTCTGGGGATCAACTTTGGAACCTTCCGGCAAAGCATAGGTTAGGGCACCGGTAGGACAGGTGTTTATTGTGTTTATTATCTCTTCCGGACTGGCGGCCTGCATATCGACCCAGGGTCTTTTTCTGGGGTTGAATACCTGGGGCAATCCTTTCCAGCAGAAGCCGGGGTGAGCGCATAGCTTGGGCTTCCAGTAGACAATAAGATCTTCCGTCGCATATTCTTTAAGGATGTCTTCAGGCGTCCCCGCCTGATTTTTCGGGTCTTGATTACCCAAAATTACCGCCTCCCGTTCTCTTTACCACATGATAGCACATGCCTATCCACGTACCTTGGGGGTATGCCGGCTTAAGGTATAAGGGCCCTGATTCCACCACAGTTCCGACCAGTATATCCCCTATATATCGACTGATTTAAGAATAGGCAAATTCATCGGTCAAGTCAAGTGCCAGGGAACGGTTCTCTCGGGGCAGAAGCACGGAAGAACCGTTCTAGACTACTGAAAAAGTACCAAAAATTGTGCCAGGGTATGTATAAATATACTGGCGACCGTTGGCGGAGCATGGGTAACAACATCCTGCGAAGGCTATTGGCGGAAGGGGGCGAGCGGCACGGACGCCGTACCCATAGGGCACACTGATGCTACCTACGGTCGCTATTAAGGTCGCGAGAGCGCCACTGAGCACGGATGCGAATTGGCGCTGTACCCCTGGAGACAATCGACAAGCAGTTGATGTTGTCCATGCATAGACTGGGCGCAAGTTATTTATACATACCCGTTTACCCCGGATAGACTTCTTCAGCCGTCTCGAACCGTTCCTGGTCAATATCAATCCCCTGCCTGCCCTGGTTCGGGCTGATATTTCTGCTCATACAAGGCCGTAACCGGCGCCCGCCAATGTGAAAACAAGGAAATAGCATCCTTAGGGCATCCTTCCAGACAGGATTCACAAATAATACAGCGAAAGGGGTTAAAAACCAGGGTTTTTCCTTTACGATCGACTGTGATAGCATCGGCCGGGCAGCGTTTAGCGCACAGGCTGCAGAATATGCATTTGGTCATGTCGAATTCGATCTGACCGCGGGTGCCGGGCGGCAACTGCCGCTCTTCCAGGGGGTACAACCTGGTTTTAGGACAGTGGGTAAGATTGCTCATCACCGTGGAAATCATTTTCGCCATTTGATCTGCCCTCCTTTATCTTTCCGTACAGCTTATACACGGGTCAATGGAAAGGACAATTACCGGAACATCAGCCATTTCACAACCGGGCAGCATCTTCAGAAGGGAGGGGATATTGGCAAAGGTTGGGGTTCGTATCCGGAGTCTTTCCAGGTTTTTGCTGCCGTTGCCCTTAATATAGTACAGCAGTTCGCCCCGGGGCTGCTCCACTCTTTGCATGGTTTCACCATCGGGATTACCCTTGACCTTAACGGCGGCTTCTCCTTCCGGCAAGCGTTCCAAGGCCTTCCTTGCCAGTTCAATGGACTGGCAGGTCTCTCTGACCCGTACCAGGGCACGGGCATAGCTGTCGCCGTCCGTTTCCACCACCGGGGCAAAACCCAGCTCCCGGTAAGCGGCATATCCGGTCTGGCGCAGGTCCTGGGCTACTCCGCTGGCGCGCAGCATCGGTCCCACCGCTCCGTAAAGCAGGGCATCCTCGCGGGACAACATCCCTTTGCCCACCGTCCTCTGCTTGACCGTATAAGCATTGAGCATCACGGGATTGATGCGCTTTAATTCTTCTTCCGTCTGCATCAGCACGCCTTGGGCCGTGTCGATCTGCTCGGCATTCAAATCGCGCCGGATCCCACCAATGGCGCAGGAGGACAAAATTACCCTCTGGCCTCCGGTCAATTCCATCAGATCAAGGATTTTTTCCCGGGCCGCCCAATATTGCATAAACAGGTTTTCAAAGCCGAAGGCGTCGGCAAACAGCCCCAGCCACAGCAAGTGGCTGTGAAGACGGCTGATTTCACTGTAAAATACCCGCAGGTATTGGGCCCGAGGCGGAATCTCTATCCCCATCAGCTCCTCTATCCCCATACAGTAGGTCATGGCGTGCATAAAGCTGCAGATTCCGCACACTCTCTCCACCAAAAACACGTTTTCCGGATATTCTTTTTTTTCCGCCGTTTTTTCCAGACCGCGGTGTACATAGCCGATGGCCGGGGACAGGCCTACCACCTTTTCGTCTTCATAGGTGATATTTAAATGCAGAGGCTCCGGCAGAACCGGGTGTTGCGGGCCAAATGGAGCGGTGATTCTACCCAATTTTCTCATCCTCCTTTGCCTTCGGCTTGTTATGGTCGGCCATAGGCGCCGGTTCGGCCCCATCCACCAGGTACATTCTGCCTCCCAGATCAAGGGACAGACCATCAATCTCTAAGCCGAAGAGCTCTTTCATCTCATTTTCAATCAGAAAAGCGCAGGCATAAACACCGGTAAGGCTGGGAATGGCTTTTTCCCGCGGTGTACTGATTTCCAGGTTTTCCAGCGAGAGTTCCCGGTCAAAGCTGTAAATCACGCGCAGCTCTTCCCCTTCCTCAACACAGGTGGCTGCCACCAGCCGGCAGCCGTCGTCAAAGTACTTCTGCGCCGAGGCTACTATGGCTTCCGGGCTGGTTTTTATCGTATCTACCTTCATACGACCGCCTCCTTGTCTGTTTTGGCTGCTAAGACTTGCAAGGCCCGCACCACTCCGTCTATTATCGCTTCCGGCCGGGCCGCACATCCGGGTACGTAGACATCTACCGGTATCACCCGGTCAATTCCGCCCAGAATGTTGTAGCAGTCATGAAACACTCCGCCGCTGCAGGCGCACACTCCTACTGCCACCACCACTTTGGGCTCCGGCATCTGCTCATACAGATTTTTGACCACCCGCGCCGCTTTTTTATTTACCCCGCCGGTGATCAGCAGTATATCGGCATGTTTGGGATTGCCGGTATTGATAATGCCAAAACGCTCCACATCATATATTGGGGTCAAACAGGCCAGAACTTCTATATCGCAGCCGTTGCAGCTGCTGCCGTCATAATGTAAAAGCCAGGGCGATTTGACCCGTGATTTATTTATGAGTTCCATTCTACACACCTCCCGCCCGCAGCACCCAAATGACCCCCAGGTTAATCAGGCATAAAATGATGCCGCCGGTCCAGGTAAATTTAATCATCCAGTTCCAGGTCAGCCGGGCACAGATGTTGTCTATCACCATTTCAATAAAGAACGCCGCCAGGGCCAGCAATATTCCCGCCCCCAGCGGGTGAGTCCAGAACATGGCCGCCAGTCCCAGCAGCAGTACCAGTTCATACCAGTGGGTCACCTCAATCAAAGCCAGATATGGCCCGGAATATTCGGTGGTTATTCCTTTCACCAGTTCCTGGTGCCCATGATGGGAAGTAGCCAGGTCAAAAGGCGATTTTCTTATCTTGATGGTCAATACGATCAACAGCGCGATAAACACCAGGGGCATGGACGCCAACAGGGGCTGGGACTGATGAAACAGGTCTTTTACCATAAAGCTGCCGGTTTGCAGATATACCCCCAAGGCCAGCAGGATCAGCACCGGTTCATAGGCCAGCATCTGCAGCAGTTCTCTCTGACTGCCGATATGGCTGTAAGGCGATCTGACACTGAACCCGCCCAACACAAAGCTGCCGGCGGCAAAGGCCATGGTAAATACGATAATCAGCAAATCCCCGCCCAGGCAGAAGAGGGCCAGGCTGGCTATGATCAGAACCAGGTAGCCCAAGGCCCAGGCCACCTGTCTGCGGTTGGCCGCCAGGGCCTCTTTGCCCAGGAGTTTCAATACGTCATAAAAGGGCTGCAGCACCGGCGGACCTACCCTCCCCTGCATTCTGGCCGTCAGCACCCGGTCTATTCCGGTCAGCAGTCCGCCCAGCAGCGGGGCCATTATTACCACCAGCAAAACAACCATCAATGCCTTTACCATAACGTCACCCCCAGGAGTAAAAGAATCATTATCAGGCCCACGCGGTTCACCACCCGGCTCCAGCGGGCCTCATTGAGGAAGCCGGTAAAATAATAGTTGGAGAGCTTTACTTCACCCATGTTTTCCCCGGTGGTCATGAAAACCGTTGACTCCGGCAGCCCGGCATTTTCACCGCACAGATACACCGGAGGATTTTTAACCTTGCGAGGCTGATACAGGAATCCCGCTGCTACGGCGATAAGAGCCAGCAGAATAAACAGGGGCCATACTGAAAAGAGTCCGCCGCTACCGGCGGCAATCGTTTCCAGGTTCGCTTCCAGACCGGGGCTGAAGTAATATTGCGTAACCGCCGGCGTTACCATACTGTTTACCACCGGACCGATAAAGATACTTAGCAGCACTGCCGCTGCGGTCAGCCCTCCCAGCGATGCTATATAGTGGCTATCCATAATCTCCCTCTGCGCTATGGCTCCGGGCCGTCCTTCCAGCATCCGTCCCAGCCATTTGAGCCAGAACAGAGCCGTGACTGCACTGGCCAGAACCAGCAAAAAGGCTGCCAGAGGCAATTGAGCGGCAGATTCAATCGCCGCCCATTTGCCTACCAGCATGCCAAAGGGAGGCAGAAACATGCTTATTATACCGATGGTAAAAATAGTGGCGGCAGCCGGCAGCCGATCCGCCAGCCCTTCCATAGCTTCAATATCCCGGCTGCCGATCTCGTGTTCCACATACCCGGTGCACAAGAACAGCAGACCCTTGGACACGGCATGGAAAATAATCAGCACGATGGCGGCGCTTATCGCCGTCGGGGTGTTGATTCCGGCACAGGCAATAATCAGCCCGAGATTGGCTACGGTGGAATAAGCCAGGACCCGTTTAGCGTTGGACTGGCTGATCGCCAGCACTGATGCGGCCAGGAAGGTGAAAGCGCCGGCTATTGCGGTCATGCTGCTTAAATAGGTGCCGGCGTAAACCGGCGCCAGCCTCAGAATCAAATACACCCCTGCTTTCACCATGGTGCTGGAATGCAGCAGAGCCGATACCGGGGTAGGCGCCACCATGGCTCCCAGGAGCCAGCTTTGGAAAGGCAGCTGGGCTGATTTGGTCATCCCGGCCAGGACCAGCATGGATACGGCAAGTAATATGGCTCCGGTTGCTCCCGCCGCAGTGTGATGGCTTAATAAGTATTGCATTGACAGATAATCCCCACCCCCATAGCGGAGCAGGATGACCAAGCCCAGGGCAAAAGCCGCGCCCCCCAGGCTGTTCATCCACAAAGCCCGGCAGGCGTTCCCTATGGCTTCGTCGCTTTGGTCATGCCCAATCAACTGAAAGGAACAGAAAGTAGTGACTTCCCAAAAGAAATACATCCAGTACAGATTGTTGGCAAAGACCAGACCGTTCATAGCCCCGAGAAAGATGATCAGCCAGAACATGAAGCGGGGCTGCCTGCTTTTAGCTACCGGATGCTGTTCTTCATGTTCGGCAATATACTTTACTCCGTATATACAGATCAGCGAGCCTACTATATTGATTATCAGAGCCATTATTATAGCCAGATGATCAACGGCAAAGGCCGGAACCGGCTCAATTTCTGACCCTCCCAGGCCGAAATCGAAGCAGATCAGCAGCAGGGCTTGAATAGCTGCCAATATGATGATCAACTTATGACGTTGCCGCCACCCTATGTACAGGATCAAGGCCAGCAGGGCGAAATCCGCCGCGCTTATGGCCGTATTCCAGGACAGGCCCCAGATTTCCCCGGGCTGATAGTCAAAGGGCCCGCTTAAGAAAAGTCCGAGGGCACATACAGCCAATATGATGCCGGTCAGGTATGAAACTATATTTCTCAGGCTATAGCTTTGCCCCAGCCAGCACAGCAAGGCTGCCGCCACCGGAAGCCAGATGCTTACGGCGACCAGGTATTTTCCTGTGATCATAAAACCACCCCTTTTAAGGACCTGGGGACATTCCTTAACGGATATGTCCCCGGGTTTTTTAAAAACACTGCTTGTTACAAACTTCCTTATTTCTCTTCTATGGCTTCGACCGGGCAATTCTCCGCGCAGGTGCCGCAGTCGGTGCATAACTCGGGATCAATGGTATAAACCTCGTCTTTTTCGCTGATCGCTTCGGTGGGACAGTCATCCAGACAGGTTCCACAGCCGATGCAGTCATCAGCTTTAATCATATGGGCCATGCTCTATCCACTCCTTTCCGCCTCTTGCCGGCGGAATCCTTTAAACTGATCTTCCTTGTCTTTTTGGGCACCTGCCTTTCCTTGCTTAATTTTATGTAAGAGGTTATTTGCAATTTTTATGCCATGTCTTGGGAACCGGTCTATTATCTGCCCATCCAGGTACGCCGGCCTTTAGGCCGGATAGTGGCGGCCATTACCCTTATGCTCATCCTGTAACATGTGTTGCTAATGTTTGCGCAGTTGTTTCATCATTGATCAGCACCTTAGCAGTGAGTATTGCCTCCATATTTTAAGATTCAGTCTTTTTACGGCTCTAAGGGGAGCAAAGATGCCAATTATAGCGGATTTTGCGCAAAATGTTAAAGTGGTTTTATTCATTGCTTATAGATGAGTAAAACCTCCAAACAGATACTCGTATCTGCTTGGAGGTTTTCGGGCAATCGGGAAAACGCTAAGTTGTATACTCCGCGCTTAAAATTCAGGCTATTTTGTTATTCCTTCGGCGGTGAGTTTTTCGTTAAGCCATCTGATGGCCGGATCTAATTCGGGGAGCAAAGCGAACAATTTATCGTCTGCCGGTACGGCAAGCCTGGCTTTACCGTCGGCAAAAGCAAAGCCGTTCCTGAATTTAACCGGCTGCTCCCAGTTTGCCGGCAGCTTTTTGGCCGAAAATGTTTCCAGCTCCACTTGCAGCGCAGCCGCCAAACCAGATATCAACTGGCGGTTGTCTATGCCTGCCGGCGGGGCTACGACCTGGTTATAGTACTTAACCGTTCCATCCGCACTCAGGCAGGTCCCGTCAGCTTCGAATGGTATGGAACCCGGCAGTACTATATCGGCACAGGCTGCCGTAGGGGTCATAAACGGAGTTACCACCACCTTGAGCTGCGCCCCGGCCAAATCGGCCGCAGCAATTACTCCCGCTCCTACCGGGTCTTCACCGAAAATGAAAATGCCTTTAAGATCTCCCTTTTTAAGAGCGTCTACCAATGCTTCCGGTGGTGAGGTCACCCCGGCATTGTAGACGCCGCTCTGATTGCTTCCCGGCGTTACTACTGTTAACCCGTTGCGAGGCGAACCGATTTTTCCGGTTATCAGGGCCATGTCCGCCAGCAGTTCCACCGCCGCCGCCGTAACGCTGTATCCGTCCACAACTATCATGGCCTTGCGCGCCGGGCCGTAAATCTGTGCCGCTGCCTGCGCCTCCCCGCTTACCGTAACCGCGGCCAGCGCTTTTTGCAGCTCGGCGAAACCATTTACGCGCGCTTCAATATAGCTGGTATTGGTATAATTAGCATTGATAATAGCTTTAATGATCTGCTTGATAAATGCCGTAGTGTTCTCCGACGTGATCTGCAGGGTAGCTATACCCCTTGACCATCCCGCTTCCGGGCTGATGGTTACCAGCCGGGCACCGGATTTGACTGCATTTTGGATTTTCACCGCCGCTATCCGGCTCTCGCCGAATGACCCTACCGCCACAATCACATCTGTGGCCGCCAGCTCTTCCAGGCTATTAGTGGAAATGTTTAGCCCCCATATTTTTTGCAGGCCGGCACCGCAATCAGGGGTAAAACTGGAAATTTTGTCCGTCCCTAAAGCCCGCTGGCCGTATTGGACTGCCGCACTTGCCTCCTCCATGGAATAGGCCGGGGAAACGAAAACTGCCAGAGCGGCATTGCCATTACGGGCTCTGAAACTCTGGGCGCTTTTAGCCGCCTGTTTATAGGCCTCATCCCAGCTAGCGGGATTCAGGATTCCGTCGCGCCGCACCAAAGGCTGTGTCAATCGCTTCTGATTATAGCCGGCCCAACCGAAACGGCCTTTACGGCACAGCACTTCGCCTGCGGCCGGCAAGGCCCGCAGTATCATACCGCCGCCGGTGCTTATAATCTGTTCACAGCCTACTCCGCAGAAAGAACATACGGTTTTGGTTGCCTGCATGGATAAGGGCACATTTTTGACCACCGGATAATGTTCCATCAATGCTCCGGTAGGACACAGGGCCGCACATTGTCCGCAGGTGATGCAGGAGGTATCTTTAAGGGGCCGGCTGAATTCGGGCTGGACTATACTCTCGAAGCCGCGGTGTACCAGCCCCAGCGCCGTAACTCCCATAACTTCATCACATACCCGTATACACAAACCGCACAGGATGCATTTTTCCGAATTACGTTCTATAAAGGGGTGTTGTTCTTTTAGCTTCTCCGCGCGTTTATCGCCTTCCAGGCGTTCCGGTCTTACCTCATATTGATTGGCGTAGTCTATCAGTTTGCATTCGAAATAATCTTTACAGCCGCACTCCAGACACCGCTTGGCCTCGGCTATTGCTTTTTCTTCTTCCAGGCCCAGGTTTACCTCCCGGAAGTTACGGCGCCGTTTATCCGCACTCAGGTGCGGCATGGCTGTACGCGCTATTTTCTCTCTAGCGGCAAAGTCTTCTGCAGTAAGGTTTTGCTGTTCCACTATATAGGGCTCCGGTACCGGCAGCTCCTTTCCCACCAGATAGTTTATCATCGCCAGGGCCGCTCTTCTTCCTTGCGCCACCGCCGCGATAGCGATACCAGGTCCGGTAACACCGTCACCGCCGGCAAATACGCCGGGCAGATTAGTTTGCAGGGTGTCTTCCTCCACCGCAATGGAACCCCATTTAGACAGAGCTACATCTTCCAAACCGGCCGCTTTAACTTTTTGACCGATAGCGCTGATGATGGTATCAACCGGAATTATTGCTTCCGCCCCCGGGATAGGGACCGGACTACGACGTCCGGAGGCATCCGGTTCTCCCAGCTCCATTTTCTGTACTCTTATGGCACTGGCATATCCGCTTTCAGGTATTACCTCCAGCGGCGCTACCAGGAATCTAAATTCGACACCCTCTTCCTCGGCTTCTTGGATTTCAATGTCCTCCGCCGGCATCTCCGCGCGGGTACGGCGATAGAGAACCATTACTTCTTTGGCCCCCAGCCTTACCGCCGTACGGGCGGCATCCATAGCGGTGTTGCCGCCGCCTACTACGGCTACCCGCTCGCCGATGCTGATCTCATCGTTTAAGGCTACTTGCCGCAGGAAGTCTATACCGCCCAGTACTCCCGGCAGATCTTCGCCTTGGCATCTCATGCCCGAAGCTTCCCAGGCGCCGATGCCGATAAATACCGTATCATAGTTTTTGCGCAGGTATTCCAGGGTGATATCTACGCCAATTTTGGTATTATAGATAAATTCGACTCCCATACGGGCGATGAGTTGGATTTCTTTATCCAGTATTTTTTTGGGCAGACGGTATTCCGGAATGCCGTAGCGCAGCATTCCGCCGGCCTGGGGCATGGCGTCATATACGGCAACTTTATGTCCGGCCTGGGCCAGGAAAAAGGCGGCGGTGAGTCCCGCCGGTCCCGCTCCGATTATGGCCGCGCTTTTGCCGCTGGCCGGTTGCAGCGTCGGCATATAGGGTTCGGCGCTGTTAAGGTCGATATCGGCGACAAAATATTTCAGATTGGCGATGGCCAGCGGTTCTTCTACTAATTGCCGGCGGCAGGCGTCTTCGCAGGGATGCGGGCATACCCGCCCGATACTGGCGGGTATGGGCAGTTTTTCTTTCAGCAGGGCCACTGCCGGCCGGTACTGGCCGTTGGCTATCAAGCCCACATAACCCTGGACATCGGTATGGGCCGGACAAGCTTTTATGCAGGGGCCGCGGCAATCTCCGACATGATCGGATAATAGCAGTTCCAGGGTTAATTTCCGGGATTCCCGTACCCGCGGACTGTTGGTGGATATCACCATACCGGGGCTGATTTCCGTGGCGCAGGCGCGCAGCAGTTTGGGACTGCTTTCCGTTTCCACCACGCATAAACCGCAGGCTCCATAGGTTTTTACCCGCTCGTCATAACACAGGGTGGGTATATCTATTCCATGCTCCCGGGCAACTTGTAAGATGGTTTGTCCCGGGTAGCCCTTTACTTCTTTTCCGTCAATGTTCAGTTGAATCATTTGCTGTCCCCCTCCTTTCACTACTCCACCGTTACGGCGCCAAATTTAGCGGGGCATACTTCCAGGCAGTTGCCGCATTTTATGCATTGGTCCTGATTGATTGTATACGGCTGTCTCTTTTCGCCGGTAATACACCCAACCGGGCACTTCCGGGCACACAAGGAACAGCCCTTGCATTTTTTAGCGTCTATCCGGTAAGTAATCAATGCTTTACATTGTTTGGCGGGGCATTTTTTATCACGTATATGCGCTTCATATTCATCCCGGAAATAGCGTATGGTGGTAAGCACCGGATTGGGAGCGCTCTGTCCCAGGCCGCATAATGAACCTTCTTTTACTTTGACCGCTATTTCCTCCAGCAGTTCCAGGTCGTTCTCTTTACCTTGTCCGTTGCAAATCCGCTCCAGAATTTCCAGCATGCGTTTGGTGCCAATGCGGCATTGCACACATTTGCCGCAGGATTCCTTCTGGGTAAAGTCTAAAAAGAATCTGGCTATGTCCACCATGCAGGTGGTTTCATCCATTACCACCATTCCTCCCGAGCCCATTATGGCACCGGTCTGATTGATGGAATCATAGTCGACCGGTGTATCCAGGAGCGCGGTGGGAATACATCCCCCTGAGGGGCCCCCCATTTGTACGGCTTTAAATTGCCGGTCCTGTTTTATGCCGCCGCCGACTTTAAAGATGACATCCCGTAAGCTCAAGCCCATAGGAACTTCTACTAAACCGCCCCGCTTTATTTTTCCGGCCAGGGCGAATACTTTGGTCCCTTTGCTTTTCTCGGTCCCCATGGCGGCAAAGGCACTGCCTCCGGCAGCTATGATCCAGGGAACATTGGCCAGGGTTTCAACATTATTGATATTGGTAGGTTTTCCCCAGTAGCCCGACTGCGCCGGGAAAGGCGGTTTAAGCCGCGGCATACCGCGCTCCCCTTCCAGGGAAGCGATCAAGGCCGTCTCTTCTCCGCATACGAAAGCTCCGGCACCTTGTTTTATTCTTATATTAAAGCTAAAATCGCTGCCAAACAGATTAGCACCTAACAAGCCTTTAGCCTGCGCCTGTTTTATGGCCATTTCTACCCGCCGTATCGCCAGCGGGTATTCGGCCCGGGCATATATTATACCTTCGCCCGCACCGATGGCATAACCGGCAATGGCCATTCCTTCCAGTACCGAATGGGGATCGCCTTCTAATACGCTGCGGTCCATGAAAGCCCCGGGATCGCCTTCGTCGGCATTACATACCACATATTTTTCCGTCCCCGGGTTCTGCCGGGCAGCATTCCACTTGAACCAGGTGGGAAAGCCGGCTCCTCCCCGGCCTCTTAAGCCTGATGCTTTGATCTCGGCAATGACTTCTTCCGGCGTGGACTTGGCCACCACTTTTTCCAGCGCCTGGTAGCCGTCTTGTTTTATATAGTCGTCTATCTCTTCCGGATTTATTAGGCCGCAGTTGCGCAAGGCCACTCGCGTTTGTCCGGCTAGAAATTCATTGGGACTATCTGATGTCGCCACCAGGTATTTTTCCACGGGGCTGCCGCCCTCTATATGCTCGGCAAATATAGTTTTAACTATTTCCGGGGTAACGTGTCCATAGGTAAATTCCCGGCCGTTGTCATCTATGACATCTACCAGCGGTTCATGATGGCACATGCCTATACATCCGGTTATCTGCACCTCCATATTTAAACCGCGGTTTTTGATTTCTGCTTCAACTGCTTCCTGGGCCTTTAGGGCTCCCGCCGCTATTCCACAGCTTCCGGCTCCGATCCTTATTTTCATTTATGCTCCCTCCCCGTCCGCCTGCTCTTCCTGTACATACAGGTCTTTTATTATTTTGACGGCTTTGTCTGGAGTCAATGGACCGTGAGCCTGTCCATTTATCATCATAACCGGCGCCAGACTACAACATCCCAGACACGCCACATTAGTTAAAGTAAAAAGCCCGTCCGCAGTAGTCTCTCCCGGTTTTATTTTTAATTCCTGGCATAGCGCCGTTTCTATACGTTCCGAACCATTTACGTGGCATGCCGTTCCCTGACATAGCAGTATTACGTATTTACCCACCGGCGTTAAGCGAAATTGAGTATAGAAAGTGGCCACTCCATAGACTTTCGCTGCTTTTACTCCCAATTCTTCCGCTATATACCGCAATGCCGGCAGAGGCAGGTAGCCGTATACATCCTGCGCTTTTTGCAATACCGTAACCAAGCTCCCCGCCTGGCTCTTATATTCCTGTAAGATGCCTTTTATCAGCTTCAAATCAATCAAGTTATTCTGGCTGGACTGCTCTTTCTCTTCACAGCAGCATCCCATAGAGAACACCCCTCTCTGGTTTATCGTTAAATTATAGTCTGCTTTATAAACAAAAAATCGCCGTTAATATTGCATTTACTGAGTAAACCTTCTGACCGGGAAAACCAATGAAAACGCCTGAAAGGCAGAAAAATAAACAGCTAAAGCAATGTATTTAAAGGAGCATCCCCGCTTGGCAAAATGTCACTCTAAAACTCCAACCGATGAAAGTAATGTTACATCAAATCAAACCGTCTGAAAAGGTTACGGGCGAATTTATAAGCTTTTTAGGGC
>DHCD01000047.1:8261-17709 GCA_002398105.1 Syntrophomonas sp. UBA4911 | reverse complement strand
AGGGCATTTTGTTCCGGCACTGCATGATTTTTTTCATACTGCTCCGATTTTCTATTTGCACGAAGCCGGTAGTCTGGCTGGATTTGCCTATTATAATCCGGTCTCCTTTGATCAGTTCCATCTCTTTTCTGCCGTCCAGGGCTATACCGGTGAGATGATCGGATTCCAGGGTGAATTCCAAATTCATAGCAGCAGGCACGATCAAGCTTCGGGCACTGGACAACTGAGGGCAAACCGGGGTAACGGCCAAGGCCTCCAGTTGCTGATAAAGCACCGGTCCTCCGGCCGAATAAGAGTAGGCGGTGGAACCGGTGGGAGTGGCGCATATGATTCCATCTCCCCGGTAGCAGGCATAGGGCTGGCCGTTCAGCACCAGGCTCAGGGTGATGGTATGAAGAACATGCGACCTTATGACCGCGTCATTTAACGCCTGACCCCGGCAGCACTCCTGTCCGTCCCGCAGCACCGCTATATCAATCATCATCCGCTCCTCCACCCGATATTGCTGTTGCAGCAGCTTATCCCGCACCTGAGGCCATTCCTCCGGATCTATGCTGCTTAAGAAGCCGATTTTACCCAAATTGATTCCTAACAGGGGGATACCGGTTCCAGCCAAAATACGGGCGGTATTCAAAATGGTGCCGTCACCGCCCAGGACTACGACCAGATCCTGGCCCTGCCGAAAGCGGGGGGCCATTTCATGGGCAGGCATCACTGCTGTTTCAACGTCGCCGGCCTTTAGATCGGTCGACATTTCATGGGCCAAATCACCAGCCCGGCTATTATCTTTATGCAAAATCAGTATTTTCATTATATTAGTGCCCCTTGCTGCTCGCAATCATAAAAATTCTCCATTTGCACTGGTTTTGCCGGTCAGAGAAAAAATTTGAGCAATAGCGGAGCGAGACGCTCCGCTATTGCTATAAAATATAGAAAATGATGGTAGAAGGTAATATGACTTAGCGCTTCGTTAGGTCTTAATTAATACAGACCAAAGGGGCCTTCGTCCATGCTCAGATAAATATTCTTGCACTGAGTATAGTGTGCCAGCATTATCTTGTGGGTCTCGCGGCCGATACCGGATTTCTTGTAACCGCCGAACGGAGCGCCGGCGTCAATCTGGTTATAGGTATTGATCCACATACGTCCGGTTTCAACTCCTCTGGCCACCCGCAGGGCACGGTTGATATCCTGGGTCCACACGGCTCCGCCCAGGCCATATTCGTTGTCATTGGCCATAGCAATTACTTCTTTCTCATCCTTGAAAGGAATAACTGTTACCACCGGTCCGAAGATTTCCTCCTGGGCTACCCGCATCTTGTTGTTTACGTCAGCCAGGATAGTCGGTTTGATGAAGTTGCCTTTTTCCATGCCGTTTTCCTCAATCTTGTAACCGCCGCAGGCAACTTTGGCTCCTTCTTTCTTGCCGATGTCAATATAGTCAAGGATAATGTTTACCTGCCCCTTGTTGATCTGGCTGCCCATCTGAGTCTCCATCTCCCAAGGCATACCGACCTTAACCTTATTGAATTTCTCTACCATTGCCGCCAGGAATTTATCGTAGATATCTTGTTGGACAAAAACCCGGGAACCGGCGCAGCATACCTGCCCCTGGTTAAACAGGATGCCCAGCATGGTGCCTTCTATCGCCCGGTCAAAATTGCAGTCGGCGAAGAAGATGTTGGCCGATTTGCCCCCCAGTTCCAGGGTGGCGGGGATCAACTTTTTGGCGGCGGCATCGGCGATCTGATAGCCGACTTCAGTGGAGCCGGTAAAAGCCAGTTTGCGGAATCCCTCGTGTTCCAGCACATAATTGCCGGTAGTCGAGCCCTTGCCGGTAACAACATTTACTACACCTGGAGGAAGTATCTCTGCTAAAATCTTGCATAATTCCAGTACGCTCAAAGATGTCTCGGAAGACGGTTTAAATACGATCGTATCGCCTGCTGCCAGAGCGGGGGCTAATTTCCAGCACGCCATGAGGAAGGGAAAATTCCAGGGTACGATCTGGCCTACTACTCCTATGGGTTCCCGTAAGATAAGGCTCATAGTAGTATCATTGAGCATGTTGGCGGATCCTTCCTCGGTTCTGATGGCACTGGCAAAATAACGGAAATGGTCTATACCCATGGGAATATCAATCAAAGTAGTTTCCCGGAGAGGCTTGCCGTTGTCCAGAGTCTCGATCATAGCCAGCTTTTCTGCGTTTTCTTCAATCTTATCGGCAATCTTCAGTAAATAGCCGGCTCTTTCCTGAGGATTGACAGTTTTCCAGGTCTCGAAAGCCTTCCAGGCTGCCTTGACCGCATCATCCACGTCCTCCCGGCTGCCGTTTACGCAGGTAGCCAGCATTTCCCCGTTGGCGGGGCAGTAAGCGTTAAAGGTCTGCCCTCCCTTGCTGTCCACCCATTTGCCATCTATAAAGAGCTTATAGTTTTTGTCCATAGGTTTTTGCATTATAAATCCCTCCATTATTGTTTTTTAATACAGGCATCCTCTCGTTCACTGTTTTGTTTTTTGGCCCCCTCCTCCCAGCAGTATTTTATTCCCGGTTCAAATTGATGTTAGTCAACAGCTCCTTGCGTTATCTGCAGTAACTTTCCGGTGCTTGTCGACTGAAATCAACGGCATATCGCTTATGTAAATCATAAAGCAAAAAACGTGCCATGGATCAAATTTATTGCTTTCTCACCTGCTGGGGCTGAAAAAAGCCATTATTACGGTCTTTAAATTTGTTATCACACTGCAATAATACCTTCACCTGATTGAACACCTGTCACAGGATATGTAACAGGTGTTCAATAAAAGCGGTGATTTGAATCCCTGTTAACTCCAACTGGGATACTGGACCATGATCGCGATGATATCCAGGTTTTACCTTGAGCTCATAGGCTTCATACTGTCCATATATATCTTTCTTACCTTGTCCTCGGTAGCTTTAACCGGAGCCATGCTGAGAAGCCCGGCCAGGGACGGGGTTTCAAAGGCTAATTTAGTCAAGGTATCCACATCTTTTTCCGTATAGCCCTTATCAGCCAGTTTTTCCGTGACTCCTACATTAAACAGCCATTGTTCCACACCGGCGGCACATTTTTGCGCTTCACCAGCTTCGCCTTTCAATCCGGGCACATAAGGTGCAAATATGCTGGCCAGTATTTCCGGGCAAGCCGGATAGATACATTCGATAACTGCGGGCAGAATCATGCCCAGTCCCAGACCATGTGGCAGGTCGGGTTTTAAACCGCTTAACGGGTGTTCCATGGCATGGGTATAATGCAGCAAGCCATTATCAAAGCCAATACCACCGATCATGGAAGCATAAAGCAAGTAGTAACGGGCGTTCAGATCATCGGGATGGGCTACGGCCTGGGGCAGATACTTGGCTACCAGTCTGGCGCATTCCGTTGCCATCATAACTACATAGGGACTAGTCACTAAAGAAGTGGCTGCTTCAACTACATGATTGAGTGCGTCCACTGCGGTATAAATGGTCTGCCCGGTCGGAAGTTTGGTCATGATAGCGGGATCGTCAATGGCAAAGGTCGGGTAAATAGAGTCCACAGCCAGAGCCGGTTTATAATTAAGTTCGGGAATACTGGCTACCGCAAACCGGTCTACTTCAGTTCCGGTGCCATGGGTGGTGTTGATGGCGATAATCGGAACCGCATTGGCGCTGTCGAACTTGAATAAGTACTGATCGCGGGCATTGTACTGAGCGTAATCCGGATGGAGCAGCACTGCGGCGCTCTTCCCGGTATCAATAGCGCTTCCTCCGCCTATGCCGATGACCGCCCCGGCTTTTATCTTTTTGCCCATGGCAGCCGCTTCATCAATGCCGTCCACGGTTGGATTGGGCACTACCTTAGTGTAAAGCGCATATTTGATGCCCCGTGATTCCAGGGCCGGTTGCAGCACTTCCCAGACCCCGGTCACTTTATAAACAATTTCATCAGTTGTCACCAGTACGGCTGAAATGCCCTGGTCCTTGAGATAGTCGCAAATATCGTTTACCTTCTGCAGGGCTCCGACTCCAAAGTAACATAACGTTCTAGTCCGGATTTCCACAACCTGGTTAATGTTCATCTTGGTTTCCCACATTTTTCTTCCTCCTTTGTCTTATGTGCTGGCTTGATTATTTTTTGAACAACTCGGATGTTATTCTTCCCTCCTCTCCGCAATTAAAAACCGTCTCAGTAACAATTAAACTTTTTGCAAAACCAATGCCAGCTTACTTGTTCAATTATGTACAAACTCTGGGAAACGCACCCTTACTAATCTTTCCTATTTAAAACCAATGAAACTGCATTGCAATCATATATGGCACAAAATGCCACAATTGTTACCTGATCCGGTACACTTGTTCATTAACAACATGCTCATTTAATTTTTCGAGTCAGATGGAGAAAAAGAAAAAAGCCTTATTTCAATATTAAAACAAGGCTTAAAGGAGCTCTTATCTGGAGATAAGTCTTATACGCATGAATAATGCCGGCAAAGAGGTTGGTCTTTATTCAAAGAATTGTTCCCGCGCTATTTTATAAAAATGTATTTTGCGATAAACGGTATTACGGGAAAGCTTCAGTTCCCTGGCTACCTGGCTGATATTTCCCTTGTGCCGGATTAGAGAATCAATTATGGCCTGGCGTTCCGCCAGCAGATCCGTCATCGCTTCTTTCCGATGGTCCGTAGTTTCCCTGGAGTCAGCGATGAATGAGTCTGAAGCCGCATGATCAAATTCGGCCATAGCAATCTCCCGGGGCAGGTGTTCAATATATATGGCTGGTCCGTTGGCTTTGTTCACCATTTTTTCCACCACATTTTCCAGTTCACGAACATTGCCCGGCCATTTATAGCTCTCCAGGCATACGAACAATTCCGGCTGAACATAGTCAATACGGATGTTGAGTTTACGGCTGATCTTACCCAAAAGATAACGGAAAAGCAGTTTAATGTCCCCTTCGCGCTCCCGCAAAGGCGGAACCGATACCAGTATAACATTGAGGCGGTAATAAAGATCTTCCCGGAAGTTCCCTTTCTTCACCTCTTCCTGCAGGTTTTTGTGGGTGGCGCAAATGATCCGCACATCGACCGGGATGACTTTGTCTCCGCCCACCCGAATGATTTTCTTTTCCTGCAATACCCGCAATAAGGTAGCCTGCTGATCCAGCGGCATGTCCCCGATTTCATCCAGGAAAAGGGTACCGCCCGCTGCCAGTTCGAACTTCCCCGGCCGCCCTCCCCGGCTGGCACCGGTAAAGGCGCCTTCCACATAGCCGAATAACTCGCTGGCAATCAACTCCCGGGGCAGAGCGGCGCAGTTAAGGGCCACAAAGGGTCCCTTGCGGCGGTAGCTCTGGTTGTGAATGGCCTGAGCGAAAAGTTCCTTGCCGGTGCCGCTCTCGCCGGTGATAAGGACATTGCTTACCGTAGAGGCAGCCTGGGAAGCCAGTCGGATGGCTTCGAGTAAGGACCGGCTTTCGCCTATGATGTCACGGAAATAAAAAGTGGCTTCAGCCCCGCTGAAGCGGTTGGCTAATTTTTTAACATTCTTGATGGGGTTAAAAAAGATTACCGCGCCGCTGCTTCTGCCTTCGCTGTCTTTAATGGGCTTGGCAGTTACCAGACAATGTGGGCAGCCCTGACCAGTGTCAGCCATCAGTTCCACATCATAAAAAGCTTTGGCGTCCGTGAGCGCAGCGGCGATTTTTTCCGAATGGCCGAATACGCCTTGGATGTTTTTCCCAACCAGTTCCTTCCCCAGCATTCTTTCCGCTACCGGGTTTATCTGATTGATGTTTCCGTTCATATCGACCAGTACGGCTCCGTCCGACATGGTATGAAATATGTCGCTCAGGCTGTTATTCAGCACCGTCAATCTCTGGTTCTGCTTATTGATCCTCATCCGGTCGGAAATGGCTTCAACCGCTGCCACTACCATACCCAGGGTATGCAGATGAACCCTCTGCGAAGGTCCTGACATCTGCAAAGCCCCCACCACCTGTCCACCCTCATCAACGATTGGAGCGGCGGAGCATGTCCAGTAATGAATCATCTGGCAATAATGCTCCTGCCCGGAAACCTGGCAGGGCCTGCCCAGGACTAAAGCGGTGCCGATGCCGTTGGTGCCCACTTCTTCCTCCATCCAGCCGTATCCCTTGTTCAGATTGACCTTGTAGGCGTTTTCCAGGATGTCGTAATCCCCCATTGTTTCCATTATATATCCGCGTTGATCGGCCAGCAAAACGATAAAGCCCGACCCTCTCACAAATTCGTACAATTTGATCATGAAAGGACGGGCCACTTCAATCAATTCCCGATGCTGCTCCAGCAAATCTTCCAGTTCGTTCCGCTCCAAAATTTTATGGCTGGTGCCGTCATAAGGGTCGACTCCGGCCTGATAACATCTTTGCCAGGATTCCATAATTTCAGTTCTGACCTGGCCGATGTCCAACTCGCCATTAACAATGAATTCCTGCCAGGCAGACATGAGATTCACCGTATCGCTGCTCAACATCTTATTCACGGCTCGTCATCCTCCCCCCGCTGGTTTTCTTATAAAATAATTTTATAATATCTGATTGATTATTGCCAACTATAAGTCTTTCTTTTATCCGTTTCGGGAAGTTCAATCAGCTTGGAGGCTAATGAGCACGGGCATCTTTGTTGTCAATTATAGTATATACTCCAGCAACTCGGCCAGATCATTTATTAAAATATCCGGAGAGGATTTGATAAGCTCTTCTTTATTGCCTAAGCCATAGGTTACTCCGCAGGTCAGGGTACCCGCATTCTTCCCCGCTTCTACATCGACATGAGAATCGCCGACCATTATGGTTTGTCGGGCGGGCAGTTTAAAATACTCCAATACCTGGAGTATGCCCTCCGGATCAGGCTTCATTTTCTTTACCGATTCGGGGCCGACCACCATATCGAAGTAAGGGTTGATGCTTAACAACTCCAGTATTTTCCGGGTCAGGTCTTCCGGTTTGTTGGTCACCAGGGCGGTTTTAAGGTTTTGCCCGGATTGAATCTGCTTAAGGGTTGCTTCTACGTGTTCGTAGAGCCGGGTCTCAACTACCGCATTTTCCAGATAGCGCTTGCGGTAGATGGGTATCACCTGTTCGATAGTATCATCGTCACAACCCGAAAAACAGTGCCTTATCAAATATTCCATGCCGTGACCCACATGGCTGATTATCTCCTTATGAGTCAGAACCGGCTGTTTGAATCGCCGCAATACATACTGCACCGCACTAGCTATATCCTGCCCGGAATTAATGATAACGCCGTCGAAGTCAAATATTATGAGATTAACCTGGTATTTCATCCTGCCTCTTCTCCCTTATATTTAATAAATTTAGAAACGGTGGTTTCTATGCTGCTCTTTAATTCTGGCGGGCAGTACAAACAGGATGATTTGCTTTAAAGCTTCTTCTAGCTTTCTGCGGCATAGGTAGAACACCAGGGATAGCATCAGACCGAAGCAGAGGACCCTCCATTTCGATAATACTGCAGTTGCCAGCCTGCCGAGGCCAGAAGTCTCCATTAACGAAGGTTTGACGCCTATTTTTCCCCCAGCCACCATATCAACGCTGCCTATCTGCTCCCCTTTCAGATATAATCTGCATGTTCCCAATACCTCACCTGGCTCTATGGGCGCCGTTGCATTCGGTTTCAGGGTAAAGCTATAGGCCAGATGGGGGATCTCTTCATCGGTCGCAGCTATGGAGAGATTACGGGCCAGAGTCGCTTTAACCTTCGCGGCGACCCCCTGTTTAACATCGACAGTCCCTGAAACCTCCCCCGTTTTGCCCAGGGTTACCATCTTGTATTGCTCAAAACCATAGTCCAGCATTTGCTGTAAATCATTGTATACCGTAGGAGAATTCATGGTGACAGCAATCAGTACCATGTCCCCCCTTTGGGCGGCGCCAACTACACAATTTCCCGCCTGTCGGGTATATCCGGTTTTGACTCCTATGGCGCCATCGTAATTATAGAGCAGGCGGTTATGATTTAATAAAATGCGATCCTCATCCTTGCCGGCCCAAGGTATAACTTTTTTTTCAGTTGCCATTATCTGTGCCAATACCTGATGGGATAAAGCCTCCTTACTGAGAAGAGCCAGATCATAGGCTGAACTGTAATGTCCTTCGGCCTCTAATCCATGGGGGTTAAGAAAATGGGTATCCTTTAATCCTAATTCGGCGGCACGTTTATTCATTTGGGCAACAAAGCTGTCCTCATCCCCGGCTATACTCTCGGCTAGCGCCGTACAGGCATCATTGGCGGAAGGAAGCATGGCAGCATATAATAACTCCATTCTGCTAAGAACTTCTCCGGGCTCCAGGTAAATGGAACTCTCAGGAGTTGCAGCGGCATGTTCGCTGGCTGTTACTGGCTGCTCCAGGTCGCCGTTTTCTGCTACCAGCAGAGCGGTCATTATCTTGGTCAGACTGGCGGGCGGAAGCTGTTCATGGCTGTTGCGTTCATATAATACCCGGCCGGAATAGGCATCCATCAAAATCACAGCTTTACCGTTGGTTTCCGGGTAGGTAGCGGCAGAAATGGGGGTTGCCTGCAATAGCATAACAATTATAAATAAAGAGCTAAAGCTCCTGATCAGTTTCATTTAAAAGATACTCCCGATAATTGATAATTATTACGGTTGGCTGATGCCTTTCCGTGAGTAAAAAATATCAGCGTTGGCCGGATATCCGGCGTCCTATTTATAATCATAAATTCCTTTACCGGCTTTCTTGCCAATCCTACCGGCATTAACGTATTTAACCAATAAAGGTGACGGTCTATAGGCTTCGCCCAGAACTTGATGTAATTCCTTCATAATATGCAGCCTGGTATCCAGTCCAACCAGGTCAATCAGTTCGAACGGCCCCATGGGATAGTTTAATCCAAGACGGCAGGCTTTATCAATATCTGATGGAGTGGCCACACCTTCCATGACCATTTTAAAAGCCTCATTGGCCAGAACCGCATTCAGGCGGGTTACTACAAATCCCGGCGATTCATTAACACAGATAGGTTCTTTACCCATCCGGCGTGCTACTTCCTCTGCCACCTGATAAGTCCTGTCACTGGTATCCATTCCCCGATTGATTTCTATCAGTTTCATTTTGGGGACAGGATTAAAGAAATGCATTCCAATAACCTTATCCGGTCGGGAAGTTACGGAAGCAATCTCCGATATACTCTTGGCCGAAGTATTAGTTGCCAGGATGGTACCATCCTGGCAAGCTGCATCTAATTGGCGGAAGACATCATGTTTAATTTCCATGACTTCCGGAACATTTTCGATCACCAGCTCAGCTTCGGCAACCGCCTCGGCCAAATTAGTAGTAGTATCAATTCGATCAAAAATATCCTCTGCTTCTCCAGCAGATATTTTCGCCTTTTCCATATCTTTTTGCAGATTATGTTTTATAATCGC
>DHCD01000047.1:7171-8031 GCA_002398105.1 Syntrophomonas sp. UBA4911 | reverse complement strand
ACCTGCGCTATGCCTCGTCCCATAATACCTGCACCTACGATTGCTATTTTTGTTACTGCCATTTAACTGCGACCCCCGATTCAAGTTTATTGCCACGATGATTCCATAATAATGGAAAACTTTGCTCAAGACAAGCGTATATAGGTTGGCATCAGTCACATCACTGGTTAACCTGGAAGAAAGAATTGATATACTCCACTGGCTTTTAGGACCGATTAAGATAGGAGTTGAATGAGGGCTGGAATCAGCAGAAATCAGCTGCATAAGGTGATTTCTCCCTTGCACCATAATTATCTCCGAATCAGTTGTAAGATTGTACCAAGGTTTTGATGGGGTAATACCTATTTTCACTGTTGTAACCCGGCCATAACAACTACCAAAGGGGCGGCTTAAGCCGCCCCTTGGTACATTTATCAGATCAGATGTTAGTTGGTGAACCATTGGGTAACGTAGAGATATTGTCCTTGCTGGTAAAAACCCAGTCCTACCTTTCCAAATGCCGAGTTAAGGATATTGGCTTTATGTCCTGCTGAATTCATAAATGCAGTATGAGCACCTTTGACGCTGGTATTTTTGGCTATGTTCTCTCCGGCTGTTCTGTAGCTAATTCCCTGATTCTTCATCATCTCAAACGGGCTGCCGTAGGTAGGCGAAGTATGGCTGAAGTATCCATTGACTGCCATATCCTGTGATTTGAGGTAAGCTCCCTGGCATAGTTTGGAATCAAGGGTCAGGGGAGCCAAATCAGCACTGGCCCTCTCGGCATTTATATAGCCCAGCATTTCTTTTTGCATGGCCGAGAAATCTGCCGGCTGCGGCTCAGGTTCAGGTGCTGGTGACGGAGTAGGCGCAGGGGTTGG
>DHCD01000047.1:3982-6983 GCA_002398105.1 Syntrophomonas sp. UBA4911 | reverse complement strand
GGGGTTGGGGTAGGGGTTGGTTTTGGCGTCGGTACCGGCTTGGGTTGGGTTTCTGGTTTACTGGGCACCGTTACGGTTTTTGCGGGGATCCTCGTCCAGGTCCCTTCCCTATTGTTGTAAATATTTATTGCCGGAATCTTTAGACTGGTGGTCCCCTTCTTGACCTGAATAACGGGGCTGCAGCCTTTGATGGCGGTAGGCAAAGAACCAATTGAACCGCCGGATACTACTGACCGGGTAGTTGGGGATTGACATGTCCGATTGGTCTCGGCATTGAGACTATGTATGGGTACCGCAATCAGGAAAAGGGCTAACCCAGCTACAACAATTTTTTTCATAAATATATACCTCCTTTTCCTTTACCTTAACGGAATTTAAAGTGGGATGGCTAGTTGAAGATTCTGCCAGTGATCATCCAATGGAGTTGAAATAAGGGAGTATTGGGCAGTTAAGCCGTTACCTGGAAAATTGCACCGGTCCCTTTATTTTAATCCATAAAGGCTCTCCCTTTTTCACTCATGGCTTTTACCCTTTCTACAATGAATTTAGCCAGCCGGTCTTGTCTGCGCCAGCGGCTGTAACTGCGAACCGGATCCAGGGCAAAACGGCTGAGTATGGCTTTACACTGGGCGGCGTCATAGTTTTGCAAAACAGCATAAAGTCCTACACTACCCTGGTCGTGGTAGATACGGAAAGGGTCAAAATCTTCTGGAATCGGCACGCTGGAAACAGCTTTGCGACGAGTGGAAATGACTTGGTCTTTTGTCTGCTGGTTTAGCCACTCCTGAAAAGGAAGTGCCAGACGCCTGGCCAAACTCTGATTCTTTTCAACTTCCTCGGCCAGTAAACGTAGAAATCCTGCTAGTGCTGCGGTCATATCAGGGGATGACAATGCTCAACACCTCCTCGGTTAATTGTTGATAGCGTTTATAGGGACCTCCGTTATCATATTTTTCCCGCAAACTCTTGACCGTCAGGCTATAATCCATGGCATTGGCGGCCCGTGCATTTTGGGGTATTATGGTGGAGAAAACTCGGTTATAGCCCGTTCTTTCTGCATCTAACTGTAAAAGCCGCACCTGGTTGGGGTGCAGGGAATTCTTAATACGATAATTGTTAATTACTAAACCCAGGGGCTCTACCTGAACTCCGGTTTCGGCCTTTAACCGGTTGATCCGGGTAACAATCTGGGGTATGCCGTAAGTCGACAGTACGTCGGGAATGACCGGGATAAGGTAGTACTGGCTAAGCATGAGGCCATTTTGGGTAATCAATCCCAGATTGGGGGGACAGTCTACCAAAACTATGTCATAGCAGTTGATTTCTTCGCATAATGTTTCCCCCAGAATACCGATGGGCCGCCGGCTGAAAATTCCCCGGGATGGGATTTTAATCAATTCGTCCTGGATATCAATTAAATCCAGACTGGAGGGCAGTAAATCCAGATTCTCAATTCCGCCTCCAATGTTGGAAACGCTATGGACAATAGCCTCGCCAGGTGAGAAGATGCGCATATCATAAAGGTAATCACGAAACAATTGTACTATGGTTTGTCCTTTTATATTCTGCTTTTTCCATTCATGCTCATTCATCAAACTTACAGTGGCATTTGTTTGGGGGTCAAGGTCAATGACCAGCACCTTTAAACCGTGTTCCAGCGTCATAAATTCTGCCAGGGCTACAGTAAGGGTAGTCTTCCCCACTCCCCCCTTGAGGTTAATCAAGCTGATCGTTATCGGCATAAAGTCGCCTCCCGCATAATAATGCCAGGTTAACAATATACTAAAAACTATTAACTAATTATAGCGCGAAATGGATGTAAATTATTTATCATCCTGGTTCCCAAAGCTTGACCGTGAAAAAGATCCGTTCCAGTGTACTGTGTATACTTTGCATATCTATTGATTGATTCTTATAGATTGTTTTAAATTATACATGTAAAAATAATAAAATGTGGCGGTGAATATTAAATGAATGAAAGCATAAGAGTAGCAGTTGTCGGTTATGGTAATATCGGCCGGTTTGCCGTGGATGCCTTAATGGCTGCACCCGATATGGAAGTAGCAGGAGTAGTGGTAAAACCGTCTTTTTCCGGTGATGTTAAATTACTTGAAGCCCTGGATATACCTCTGGTAACTTCCATCCGGGAATTACCGGGGGTGCAGGCAGCGTTACTGTGTACGCCCACCCGCGCCGTACCTGACATAGCGCGGGAAATACTGACCCTGGGCATAAATACGGTTGATTGTTACGACATTCACGGAAATCTAGCCGATCTGAGACTGGAACTGGATAAAATTGCCCGGGCCAATAATGCGGTGGCAGTAGTTTCGGCCGGATGGGATCCCGGAACCGATTCCATAATCCGCACCATGTTTCAGTTCATGACCCCGTCTGGCCTGAGCTACACTAATTTCGGCCCGGGGATGAGTATGGGGCATACCGTTGCCGTTCGCGCCCTGCCCGGAGTTGAAGATGCCTTGTCTATGACTATGCCTGTAGGGGCCGGTGTTCATCGGCGCATGGTTTACGTGCAATTGCAGGAAGGGACAAGCTTTGAGGAAATAGAAAGGGCCATCAAGGCCGATCCTTATTTTGTGAAGGACGAAACCCATGTTTTTCAAGTAGCCGATGTTAAGCAACTGATTGATATGGGACACGGAGTGGACATGGAAAGAAAAGGAGCCTCAGGCTCAACCCATAACCAAATGCTCTGTTTTTCCATGCGGATCAACAATCCCGCTCTAACCGCCCAGGTCATGATGGCGGCAGCCCGTGCCAGCCTAAAACAAAAACCGGGCGCCTACACCATGATTCAAATACCGGTTATCGACTTTATGCCTGGCAACCCGGATGATATTATCCGGCAGTTTGTTTAAGAATACGCAGATCAACAACAGATTCATTACCCCTCCATAGCTCACTAGAACTTTTAACGCTTCACTTCGGGCCAGGTTGGCCCGAAGTGAAGCGTTTTGGTATCGTCCCAATAAATGCTCTG
>DHCD01000047.1:0-3805 GCA_002398105.1 Syntrophomonas sp. UBA4911 | reverse complement strand
CTGTCGTTATGGGTAAAAAAGGGTATAACTATTACACCCTCCGTAATCTCCCCTTTTCGACAAAGAAAAAAAGCGGCCTTGAAATTTTCTTATTTCACACCGCCGTTTAGCATGGGTTATCTCGCTATGCGTATGATATTAACCGCCTGAACAACGGTTTTGTATCTCTATTGCACAAACTTCAATTACCTCTCTTTTGCAACCTTACTTTTCAAAAATAGTATCTATCACGGTAAACTAAAAATTCAACATACCTTTCCACAGCACCTCTCAATGTTTGCAAACACGGCTGATTGTTCGGGTCACACACATTACTTTGTAAAATAAAATCAATTGATTACTGCTTAATATTTGGATTCAAGCTCAATTCTCTTGTGTAAAAACGCTCATCGGGTCAATGTACTCACCGTCAACAGTCAAGCCAAAGTGCAGATGATTACCTGTTGCATCGCCTGTTGCACCGACATAGCCAATTATATCACCTTGTTGTACCATATCATCATTCGCAAGGCTTTCTGCATATCCTGACAAATGGGAATAGAAAGTTTTTTGACCGTTGCTGTGATCTAAAATGACATAATAGCCGTCCGTTACATTTTTGCCTTTCTCAACGACTTTACCCGTATTGGCCGCAAGTATGGGAGTGCCGCCAGGTGCCGGGATGTCAATCCCATCATGGAATACCATCGTCTTTTCAACCGGGTGCATACGAGTACCATATGCAGCGGAAATACGATTATACTCCGTTAAAGGCCACAGATATTTCCCGCCGATATTGCTATCGTTTGGCGTATTTGATTCCGAAACAGATGATTTTTCGTCCTGCGGGTTGGCGGTTGATTCCTGCATGACATCCGAATCCCGGATAGTATCGGTATCCTCTCCTGTTACATTCATGACTGATGCCATCGCAAAGCCTGTAAGACATAATGCAGCAGCGATAACAAATGAAATAATAACAATTCGTTTTGAGGTATTTTTTACGTTCATCATATGTGTCAACCTTCTTTCAATTCCTTTTTTGATTCCGCAAGTGTAGCGTACATGCCCGAATGTTGATTTACAACCCTGCACAGGACATTGAGGATCGTTTCGCCATAAAATTGCCGTTCTTCCCTGTTCATATCAGATACCACCTGCTCGTCACATGAAAGCTCGCAGAAAGTGTCAATGTTTTTCGTCAGCCGGTATGCGGCCGGATTAAACCAATGGATGGCGTTTGCTATAAGCGTCAGAGATTTCACCCATAAATCACGCCGCTTGAAATGAGTAAGCTCATGTTTGAGAATAACTTTAAGCTCCCTTTCACTCATTTCCACTTCGGGCAGTATTAAAAATGTTTTGAACAGGCCGGCAAGCATGGGTGTTTTAATGATATTGTTTGACAATAGCCGGAGCTTGCCCTTTATACCCATTTCAGTCATCAAGTTTTTTAGTGCCAGAAGTGTTCCCCTATCATCAATTTGCAAACTTGTCCGCATGATTTTCCGCCTAAACCGGACAAACTGAATACCATACAAAATAATGAACACGAAAACCCCAACCAGCCATATAAGCGGCAAAAATGATAAAACTGTTTTTAGTATAAAGGCAGTCGTTACAGGCGCGGCGGGCGTTAGGGCACTAGGGTCTGTCTGCGGTAAAGCCTGCCCGGTTTGTGGTGGTAATATATCCGTTTGTTGTACGGTTATCATATCATTAAGGATGACAGGCACATTGGGAAGCCCCTGATTCGTCGTACCTGGTATATTTGAAAAAAGATTACCGCCAACTATTCCAACAGGAACAAGCAGAAACAATACTACTAATATGTACATACGATAATGCCATGTTGCGGTTAGCTTTTTTGTTGTCAAAGGACGCAGAAGCGCCAGGCACAAAACGAGCAAGATACCCGTTGCCGACATCAAAAGTACGGCGATAAACGCTGTGTTCATTCTTCTGCCTCCTTTTGTGAAAACCACTGTTTTAGTTCGGCTATTTCCTCGGCGGTCAAGTCGTTGCCCTCGTATAAGGCTGTGATAAAACTCTTTACAGAACCGTCATGTACAGAGTTAAGAAAAGTTCGCGTTTCAAACTGTTTGTATTCGCTCTCGGTAATCAGCGGTATGTACTCGTTTGACCGCCCATGCCGTACAGAGGTCAAAATACCTTTTTCTATCAATCGGGCGAGGAATGTCAAAACCGTGTTGGGCTTCCACTTCCTGTTAATCGCTTTTAAGTCGTCAAGTAATTTTGCAGAGGAAACCGAGCTGCCAGCCGCCCATACAAACTGCATGACTTCCCGTTCAGCGTCCGACATTTTTTGAAGTTTACCCATAAAAGCCACCCCATTCATTATACTACATCGTGTAGACAGTGATATTCTACGTCGTGTAGGGATGTGTGTCAATAGTGCTTTGAAAATATTTTTCTATGGGGAGTTATAAAAAGCCGGTCGCGCCTCTTAAAGGCAAGGAGAGGATTATCTTTCTCTATAGGCTCATGCTCCATCACACCCAGCGCGGACCCCCGATCAGCCCTTCGTCGATGGCCCGGGCCAGACCGGCTTCATTAACTATACCTCCCCGTCCCAGGTTCAGGCGGATCAACAATCCCTCTCTAATCGCCCAGGTCATGATAACGGCAGCCCGTGCCAGCCTAAAACAAAAACCGGGCGCCTATACCATGATTCAAATACCGGTTATCGACTTTATGCCTGGCAACCCGGATGATATTATCCGGCAGTTTGTTTAGTTAGAAAAATAACTGCTGAAAGGACAGCTATAAACATCTGTCCTTTCAGATTATTGAACCCCTTATATCAAATAAATAGTAAGGGCTTTACTGTGATTATGGCAGACTTTGCATGTTCTTTATAAACCGACTCTTAAAATCCATCGGTATAGGCAAAAAATCACCCTCTCCAATTAATCAGCAATATGGAGAGGGTTTTTGATGCTCTCTGCGCAGTGATTATGCAAATGAATACTACTATTGATTTATTTATTTTTTCAAATTACACTGCAACTCGAAACTACCGATAAGCTCCTATATTTGACCCAAGACATCCCTCCCGCTTGGTTTTAAAGAAAGGTGCTTCACTTCCGTCAGCGATAGTATCTTCGGGTTGAATGGAATAGAATAACGTTCTCGGTATCGCTTAAAGACAACCTTAACCGATAGAGCAATAAAAATCATATTTAGGCATTCAAATGCACGGTTCAGTTATTTAAGTATTGGTTTACCTAAAGGTAATACTGTCTTTCCAAATGCATTGTTTAAGACAATTCCCGAGGCCATATACATCGCCAGGATTCCTCCAGCCAAGGCTACATTTGCAGCAATTGGTGCAGCGGCGGCCCCGAACATCCCCAGCTTCATAAAAGTTATAAAAAACACCATTGCATCCAGTATGCATACAAGTATTCCCATAACAGCCGGGCTTTCCTTAAGATAAGCCGGTGTCCAAGCCACAAGAGCAATTAACAGTATAATCCATGCCCAGCCATTTACCCGTCCATCCAGAACCACCCCCTGTAATTGGGCAAAATATCCCAGGATGTCTGCACATCCTCCTACAAACATGAAAAATGAGGCAAAGAATAAAAACACATTGCCACCCGTTACGCTACCTTCCTTTAATTCAATAAGCGCAACCGGGAATTGTACTATAAAACCTCCTAATAGCCATAAGCCCGCATATGCTGCAGCAGAGCCTTCAACTGCTCCAGTCAGCATGGCATACATACAAAAGGTTGCTATCCCTACCGCTACCAATCCTGCAGGTCCAGGATTGGCCCAGCCGCCATTATGTTCCGACATA
>DHCD01000031.1:71585-82715 GCA_002398105.1 Syntrophomonas sp. UBA4911 | reverse complement strand
TTGCAGGTTTATTTATTTCCTGGCTGCATATCAAATCTTCCTTAATTTCTTATCGGCCTTTCTTTAACCTCCATCAGAACTGGAAGAATACCATAATTGCATTTGGGCAACATGTTTTGCATAAATGCAAGAAGTAAAATACCCACATGTAATATATTCCTGCGTAATAAAACGATTTAGGCCCGATGTTTAAACTAAACAATAACATATATGGAATGCGATGGATATTAATTGTCAATTCATAAGTTAATATCGGTTTTAATAATTAACCGTTGATTGTGGAACATATTTTGCATCCATAGATACCAGACCAGAATGAATTTTTTTATTTCTAAATAATGGAGGGAGGATGAATATTTAAAGCTTGGCGTCATGTTTCCGAGAGAGATGGTTTTAAACCACGCCAGGGTGTTGGCGTCACATATGATGGAAATTAGAGAGAGACAGATAAGGGGGTTAAAATAATGACAAAAGAGATAAATGAAGTGGTAATGGTCAGCGCCTGCAGAACGCCCATAGGCGACTATGGGGGAAGTTTAAAAGACGTACGGGCCAACCAGCTTTCAGCTATAGCGGGAGCAGAAGCAATTAAAAGAGCGGGAATAGATTCGAAGATGATTGACGAATTGGTTCTGGGCATGTGCTTGCATCATGGCAATGGCTCCTTGCCTCCGCGTCAAGTAGCTATGGCGTTGGGATTGGATATCAATTCTTCTGCCAGCCAGGTAAGTCAGAACTGTGCTTCCGGTATGAGGGCCACGGAAATGGCTGCCATGAGCCTTATGCTGGGTAAAACTGATATCGCTCTGGTAATCGGCACTGAGAGCATGAGCAATGTGCCTTATATCGTTCAAAATGCCAGATGGGGCTACCGCATGGGCGACGGCAAATTTCAGGATCCCATGCTGTCAGACGGGCTGGTGTGCGCTCTGGCCCAGGGACATATGGGAAGCACGGCTGATAGAGTAGCTGAGATGTATGGAATAACCCGGGAAGAATGTGACGAACTGGCTCTGATGAGCCATCAGCGAGCTACTGCCGCAGTTGCATCAGGTATATTTGAACGGGAAATCGTGCCGGTAGAAATCAAAACCAGGAAAGGGGTCAAGGTATTTGACACCGACGAACATCCCATTACAGATGCCGGCATGGAAAAGATGGCTAAGTTGCAACCGGCATTTACTAAAACCGGTGTAACTACTGCCGCCAATGCCTCCGGACTGAATGATGCCTCGGCTGCGGCAGTTTTTATGAGTAAGAAAAAAGCCGATGAACTGGGGGTTAAACCCTTGATGAAACTGATAAATGTATGTTCTGCCGGGGTGGATGCCAAGGTCATGGGCTTGGGACCGGCCAAAGCTATTCCCAAGTGTCTGGCTCAGGCAGGCATGAAATATGAAGATGTTGAATACTGGGAAATAAATGAGGCTTTTGCGGCACAGGTATTGGGCGTAAAGAAAATGATTAAAGATGAAGCTGGCATTGAACTGGACTTTGATAATATTAACCGCAATGGTTCCGGAATAGCGCTGGGCCATCCGGTTGGATGCACTGCGCTGCGCATCATAGTCAGCCTGTATTATGAGCTGGAAAGATCGGGCAAGACCGTTGGCGGGGCCTCTCTCTGTGTAGGCGGCGGTCCGGGCATGGCTTCCTTGTGGACCAGAGACATTTGATTTAGTCGGGCACAGCTTATTCCCCTACCAGGGGAATGGAGCAGTTTCTCAATATAATACTTCCTTCAAAATTCTTTCTGCAGGTACGGTTGTGCCTGCTTCTTTTTTTAATTAACAGGCCATGGCCAGCAGGGCCATACCCATAGGGCATACCCATAGGGCATACCCATAGGGCACAGGCAGGCAGGCAGGCAAGCAACCAAAAATGAAAATACTCCAACCGTTCTGCTAGTTTTTTGACGCGGAATTCAGGGAGTTTAAAGGGAATAACGCGGAAGAAAACTTTATAAACTCCGCGTATTCCCTTAAAAGATTCCGTGGTTTCCGCGTCTAATGAATCTGCGTAATTTTGCGTTGATCTAGCGTCTACTTACTAATTAACTGCCGTTACTTAACCGAAGCGTAAGGAAGCCTTCTGGGGCAACAGCACGTTAACATTCCCTGCTCCGAGTGCATAAAATATGAATAGGGGGAGATAATTTCACTAAAAAGGGGATTGTTTATGGAAATAATGAAAACCTGCGGGAATAGCCAGGCCCGAACCGCAGGGATGGTTTTACCGCGTTGCCATTTTTGTGGGCAAGTGCCGGAGAAGGGGATAAGGGGCGGGATAAAAATAAGAAAAGTCTTTATTTGCGACCGATGTGAGTCCCACATTGTCTCTTTGCAGACGGGATGCAGTGAATACCGTTATCTGCTGGAAAAACTGAAAAAAATTTGGTAGTACCTGCGATAAGCACGAAGAGTGCTTATTTTTTTTGCCTTTTTCATATACAATCAATAGTGAAGTAATTTATGCTTTTAAAATATCACGGTATAATTTTTCGAAGTGGAATCAGTACCGGTAAAGGAGAGTAATAATTGCCGAAAACCCCTATTTATTCGGCTCTCAAGGCATATGCCGGGGAAGATTTCCTGCGCTTGCATATGCCGGGACATGCCGGAAAAGGGATGGAACAGCAGGAATTAAGCGCTGCTGCTGCTTGGGACGTGACTGAGATTCCCGGGCTGGATGATCTGCATCTGCCTGGAGGCATCATTCGGCAATCACAGGAGTTGCTGGCCCGGGCTTTTGCTGCCGGGTACAGCTATTTCCTGGTTAATGGCGCTACCGAGGGAATTCATGCTTTATTCCTGGCCCTGGGGAGGGAAGGTAAGGAGATTTTGCTTCCCCGTAATGCCCATCGTTCTTTTTATGGAGGTATGGTGCTTTCCGGTGCCGTGCCGGTATATATACCGGTTCAGACCGAGGCGCAATTGGGTATAGCCCTGGCTGTCACCGCCGAGGATATAGAAACTCTGCTGCAGCGCCACCCGGAGGCCCAAACCGTATTCCTGGCCAGTCCCAGCTATTATGGGACTACCTGCGATGTTGCCGCTATTGCTGCGGTCACCCGGGATTTAGGTAAGAACCTGCTGGTGGATGAAGCTCATGGGTCCCATTTCAGCTTCAGTGATTTATATCCCCAGCCGGCGTTGAGGAGTGGAGCCGATGCGGTGGTCAATGGCCTGCATAAGACTTTGCCGGTTTTAAATCAGGGTGCCGCTCTGCATCTATCCGCCGGTTGGGCCGATAATAGCCGGATAAGACAAACCGTCAGCCTGCTGGCTACTACCAGTCCCTCTTATCCGGTAATGGCCTCCATTGAACTGGCCCGGCAATTTATGGAAGAAAACGGGGCGTCATTATTGGAGCGGGCCTATGAATTTTCCCGCTGTTGCTCTTGCCGGATCAATCGCATTACCGGACTTAAGACCTGTGAGCAGGAATTACGAAAGGTGGCCGGGGTAGCGCAGCTTGACCCCCTCAAGATACTGGTATCGGTACAGGGGACCGCTTTAAGCGGGTATCAGTTTGCCTCCCGGTTAAGAGATAAATACCGGATTCAGGTGGAATTGGCGGACAGCAATATAATCCTGGCCATGTTTTCGATTTTTCACGAAGCCCAGGATTGGACGAGGTTTTATCAGGCTCTGCAGGATATTGCCGTTTCTTATCCCGGTCCGGGAGGGCAGCCGGTCAAGGTCGAACTTCCGCCGCCGCCTCATATGCTGCTGAGCCCCAGGCAGGCATTTATGGCCCCCTGTCGGCGCGTACCCTTAAGGGATGGGGTAAACAAGACGGCAGGGGAGATGATAGCTGCTTATCCCCCGGGAATACCATGTATTCTGCCGGGAGAATTAATCAGCCGGGAAATGATAGATTACCTGGTCTATTTGGTGCGCAGCGGCGCCCGGATCCAAGGACCTGAAGATGCTGCTCTGCGATATATTAACATTATTGATGGGCCGTCTTAAGTTTCCTGTTTGACGTTTATAGTCTATTATATGGATATAGAATAAAGTTATTTATCCCTTTAAATCCCTATTATGGCTACACCTTCACGGAGAAGTTATTCATAGTATATGGCCGCGCAAGTAAAGGCAACATAAAAGAGGGTGGATGTACTGGCAAACAGAGGAATATTTATCAGCCTGGAGGGAATCGACGGCTCCGGCAAAACCAGTTTGAAAGAGCGCTTACAGCCCCATCTGGAAAGCAATTATGGATTGGAAGTCCTGGGGATCAGGGAACCGGGGGGGAATATCATATCGGAAAGAATCAGAGCATTACTGCTTGATGTGGGCAACCAGGGAATGACTTCCCGCACCGAAGCCCTGCTCTATGCGGCAGCTCGCAGCCAGGTGGTGGAAGCGATCATATGCCCTGCTCTGGCAGCAGGCAAAGTGGTGCTGGCTGATCGTTATATGGACTCCACTATAGCGTATCAGGGATATGGGCGCGGCCTGGAGCTGGACTTTTTACGGCAGCTGAACCAACTTTGCACCGGAGGGCTTAAGCCGGACTTGACCCTGCTGTTGGATCTGAGCGGAAAAGAAGCTCGGCAAAGACGAAAAAAGGATATTCCCGACCGTTTGGAGAAAGAAGGCTTAACTTTTCAGGAAAAGGTCCGGGAGGGGTATTTACAATTAGCCCGGGAGGAAAGCGAGCGGATAAAGATTATTGATGCCGGACAGGAACCGGAAAGGGTGTTGAGTGAGGCTTTGGGCTATCTGGACCAGTTACTGGCGCTGAAGCGGTCATAGGTTTCAGACAGGGGGGATTTATAATGAAAATAGAACGGGAGCGGGATAAACTGAATAACTTTGCTGCCCCGGGAAAAGCTGGCCTGCAGGGGGTTAAAAAAGGCGCTGCTTCCTCCTTTGACCAGGAACTGGCCCAGCGGCGGGAGGCGGACGGCCAGTTACGCATGCAGGAAATCCTGAAAGAGATTGACCGTCTCAACGAGAAGCTGAGTCGGAGTTTGACCGTTCAGGATCTTATGAGTTACAAAAAAATGGTGAAGCGTTTTCTTACCGAAGCTACGGCCCGGGCTTACAGCGTTAAACAGGAAAGAGGCCGCAATCGCCGGGGCCGCAGCCTGTTAATTTCCATTACCACCATAGATACTGAAGTTGAAGAATTGATTGAGGATTTTGTCAGAAACCGCAAAGAACCGGTTGAGGTACTGGCTACCCTGGATAAGATCAGGGGTATGCTGGTTGACCTGATGATATAAATATAGGTGTTTATAAATGGATTATTTTTCTGGTATCGTAGGACAAGATAAACCTATTAAGCTGATAAAAAAAAGTATTGCCAGTGCCCATACCAGTCACGCTTACCTTTTTTCCGGGCCGGCTGGAGTGGGTAAAATGCAGGTGGCAATGGCTTTTGCCCATAGTCTGATTGCATTGGCGGATGAACAGGCGGGGGTGTATTTTAATGAAAAAATGCATCCCGACCTTTTAATCATAGAAAAGATGGAGAACCGCAGTCTTATAGCCAAGGAACAAATAAGCCGTCAATTGGAGCCCTGGCTGGCTTTAAAACCTTATCGGGCCCAGCATCGGGTAGCTATAATCCGGGATGCTCATCTGATGAGCCTGGAGGCGGCCAATGCTTTGTTAAAGACTTTGGAAGAACCGCCGGCTTATGCCCTGATAATACTCATATGCGACGATGGAAATATACTGGAGACCATTATTTCCCGCTGTCAATCGGTACGTTTCTTCCCGGTGGCGGAAAAGGACCTGGTAGAGTTTTTGCAAGCCCGCGGTTTTGATAGGGAAAAAGCTTCGCGGGCAGCCCGTCTGGGTCAGGGCAGTGTCGCCGGAGCCCTGCGCTTTGTCGAGGAAGAAGGCCTGGAGGAGATTTGGGAGACGGCGACGGGCATTATCAAGGACATGGCTCAGGGCAATCGGGCCGCCATTTTCGAGGCCGCCGAGAAATTGCAGTCCGCTCCCGACTTAATTATTCGGATAGTGGAAACAATTTTGAGGGACGCGCTGGTAATCGGGGAGAAAAACCAGGATTTGTTATTGGCTCCGGAGGCGCCGGAGATTATAGGTTTATTACAGAGTAAGGATCCAGGCAGATTAATGACAGCGATTATGGAAATAGAGAAACTGAAAACTTATTACCGGCGCAATGTAAACACACTGTTATTAAACACCAGTATCGGCTATCAACTTTGGCATGCCTTGCAATAGTTGATAGACCACAAAGGAGGAATCGGATTGGCCTGGGTTGCAGGGGTAAGGTTTAAACCTGCCGGGAAAATATATTATTTTGAGTGTGAGAATATTGATTTGCAGGCGGGAGACGCCGTAATCGTGGAAACTATTCGGGGGATTGAGTGTGGCAGCGTGGCTATCGGCAGGCGGGAAATGAGCGAGGAGGAATTGGTTCTGCCTCTTAAGAGTGTGGTCCGCAAAGCTACCGAAGCCGATATTGAGATTTTCCAAAAAAATAGGCAGCGTGAAGCAGAAGCCATGGAGATTTGCAAGCAGAAAGTCAAGGAACATAAGCTGCCCATGCGTTTAATTGATGTCGAATATACCTTTGACATGGGTAAAGTCATATTTTACTTTACGGCCGAAGGGCGGGTAGATTTCCGGGAACTGGTTAAAGACCTGGCCGCCATATTTAAAACCCGAATCGAATTGCGGCAAATCGGAGTGCGGGATGAGGCTAAAATGCTGGGCGGCTTAGGCACCTGTGGACGGGTGCTGTGCTGTAATTGCTTTTTGGGGGAATTTGAACCGGTGTCTATACGTATGGCCAAAGAACAGAACCTGTCCCTAAACCCGACCAAAATCTCCGGTATTTGCGGACGCTTAATGTGCTGCCTTAAATATGAATCGGAATTATATGAGTCCGGCAAGGGCAGTGGGGAGGACAAACATGGACGAAAGTCTGCAGGAGTTGAAATTGATCTTAAGGGAATTGATGCTGGAAGTAGGGGAGATCAAGGAGCGGGTAAGCCGACTGGAGATGGAACTGATGCAGAAGGAGCCTCCGATACCTCCCCCGGCCTATAGCCTTGAATTGGAAGGCGAAAGCTATGAGAATCTGGGCCGGATTTATCAGCAGGGTTATCATATCTGCCCGGCCGCTTTTGGTCAGGTACGCCATGAAGAATGCCTGTTCTGTATAGCTTTCCTGGAAAAGGAGTAACAAGTGGAGCAAGAAGCCAAAAGGATAATAGGGGATAATGAAACCCTGGACGATCTGATCATCGGGGGGCTTAAACTGATCCAGCCCCGGAAGGGCTATCGTTTTTCTCTGGATGCGGTCCTGCTGGCTCATTTTGCCCTGCTGGAGAAAGTAAAACAGGCCGTGGACCTGGGCTGTGGCAATGGGGTGATTTCGCTGCTGCTGGCCGCCCGGTCGCCGGATCTAAAGATTACCGGGTTTGAAATCCAGAAACTGATGGTGGAACGGGCCCAAAGAAGTGTGGAATATAACCGCCTGCAGCAGCAAGTCCGGATTATTCAAGGCGATCTTTGCCAGATCAACCGGCATTTAGCTCCGGAATCGGCCGAATTGATTGTAAGCAACCCGCCCTTCTATAGACAGGGGCAGGGACGGATAAGCCGAAATCCGGAAGAGGCGGTGGCTCGCCATGAAACCGCCATGACCCTGGACGACCTTATTGCGGCCGCCTGTTATCTGCTGTCCCCCGGAGGCAGTTTTTGCCTGATTCATCGCAGCGAGCGCCTGCCGGAAATTATGAATAGCTGCATGGCTCACCGGCTTCTGCCGGTTCGTCTGCGAGCAGTCCATTCTTTCCCGGAGCAAGCCGCCCGGTTGGTACTGATGGAGGCTCAGAAAAGGAAGCAGGTTTCCTTTAAACTGCTTTCCCCGTTAATTATTTATGAGCAGGCAGGCGTTTACAGCCAAGAAGTAATGAACTTATATTACGGAGAGGAAAGATAAGGTGGGGAAGCTCTATATATGCGGCACTCCCATCGGCAATCTGGAGGATGCCAGCATACGACTGCTTAAGACTCTGCGCCGGGTAGATATGATTGCCTGCGAGGATACGCGCCATACCCTGAGGCTTTTAACCCGTTACCACATAAAAAAACCGCTGCTCAGCTACCACGAACATAGTAAACCGGAAAAAGAAGAACACATCATAAAGCTGCTGGAAGCAGGCAGGAACATAGCCCTGGTTTCTGATGCCGGCATGCCTTCCATATCCGATCCGGGAGAACGCCTGGTTAAAAAGGCTATAGCGGCAGGGATAGATCTGGAGGTTATCCCCGGACCGTCGGCATTGGTGTCAGCCCTGGCCTTATCCGGTATGGATACCGGTGCTTTTATATTTGAAGGCTTTTTACCCGCCCGCAGTTCTCCCCGCCGAGCGCGTTTGGAAGCGTTAAAAGATGAGAGCCGTACCATCATTTTGTATGAAGCTCCCCATCGCTTGCTATCATGCTTAAATGACATAAAAACCATCCTGGGAGAAGAGCGCTTGCTGGCTGTGGTCAGGGAGCTTACCAAAATTCATGAAGAAGTCAAAAGAGGGAGTGCGGCAGAGCTATGGACCTATTACAGCCTCAATCCGCCCCGGGGGGAGATCAGCCTGGTTATTGCCGGTAAGCCGGCGGCGGCAGAGACTAAAACTCTCCCCGCCATTGCCCTGGAAGTGGAAGAACTGCTGCAAAAGGGTATGGATAAAAAAGAGGCCTTCAAACTGAAGGCCCGGGAATACGGAATAAAAAAATCCACCCTTTATAAGTATTTTCTTGAACTCAAGGAATGATTGCTATGTATTAGCCTACTTGCTTGGTTAACTCAGTCAGGCAGTTTCTGCATAGATTTTTGCCTTTATAGTTAAACACTTCTTCGGCGTTACCACAGAATATGCAAGCGGGTTCGTATTTTCTAAGTATAATTTTTTCGCTGTCGACATAGATTTCCAGGGCGTCTTTTTCTTCAATACCCATGGTGCGTCTCAGCTCAATAGGGATAACAATACGACCGAGCTCATCAACTTTTCTTACTACACCGGTTGATTTCATCATTGCTACAACCCTCCTCCATCAACAAAATTCATTCTTCACCGCAAATATACCATTGCTGGGAGAAATAGTCAAGTATTTTTCTACATTTTCAGACGAAAAAATAAAGTTTAGAGTATAAATTTGTTTATTATGGGCTAAATAACAGGTTGAAACATTAGATATCACCGTTTTTATCAATATATGGTATTACTTCCGGACTGCGGATATAAGACCTGATAATGTGAAAAACTATAATCAACTATTCTGATTACGTTTGCTGTTGCGATGAAGTTTGCTTATTATATAGAAGAACCCTTTAGAAAATTTTGAATTATAAATTCTTATTAACAGCTTTAATTACGGTTAAATGTGGATAGGAATAAGGAATATTTTACCATAAACTAAAAATTCCATATCTTATTTTTTCTTTATTTATTCATTAAGGGTTAAAGACCAGGACAATCTTAATTAAGATACAGGTTTAACAGGAGGGATTACAATGGCAAAAAGAAATAGTTATTACATCACTACCCCTATTTATTACCCTAGTGACAATTTACATATAGGCCATGCCTATACTACCGTGGCGGCTGATTGCATGGCCCGTTTTAAACGAATGCAGGGGTATGATGTATTTTATCTGACCGGTACCGATGAACATGGTCAAAAGATAGAAAAGGTGGCGCGGGAGAAGGGGCAGGAACCACTGGAGTATGTGGATGACATAGTCAACAATATCCGTCGTCTGTGGGATACCCTTTTGATCAGCAACAATGATTTTATCCGTACCACCGAGGAACGCCATGAAGCCGTGGTACAAAAGATATTTCAAAAGGTTTATGATCAGGGAGACATCTTTATCTCCGATTATGAAGGCTGGTACTGTACCCCTTGTGAGACCTTCTTTACCGCTCGGCAGCTGGTGGACGGCAAATGTCCGGATTGCGGACGGGAAGTGGAACTGGTAAAAGAGGAAAGCTATTTCTTCAAAATGGCCAAATATGCTGACCGTCTGCTGGAGCATATTGAAAACCATCCTGAATTTATTCAGCCGGAATCACGGCGCAACGAAGTGGTGAGCTTCATTAAGATGGGCCTGGAGGATCTCTGTGTGTCCCGTACTACTTTTAGCTGGGGAGTTCCGGTACCGTTTAATAACAAACATGTGGTCTATGTGTGGTTTGACGCTTTGATCAACTACCTGAGCGCTATTGGCTACGGCAGTGATGAGAAAAAATTCCGGCGCTACTGGCCGGCCGATGTCCATCTGATGGCTAAAGATATTATCCGTTTTCACGCTATTATTTGGCCCATCATGCTCATGGCCCTGGATATTCCACTGCCGAAAACGGTTTTTGCTCATGGCTGGATAATGCTTGAAGGCGGCAAGATGTCGAAATCAAAAGGGAATGTTGTGGATCCCCGCATTCTCATCAAAAAATACGGGGTAGATGCGGTGCGTTATTACCTGGTGAAAGAACTTACTTCCGGACAGGATGGAATGTACTCGGAGGAAATGCTGGTTAACCGCATCAATTCCGACCTGGCTAATGATTTGGGCAACCTGATCAGCAGAACTGCCGCCATGATAATCCGTTATTTTGATGGTAAAATTTCTGCTGTTGCAGGGCAGGAACCAGTTGATCAAGAACTTCGGCAAATGGCGGCCCAGGTATATCAGGAAGCTACCGCCAAATTGGAAGGGCTTGATTTTTCCGGCTATCTCATTGCGGTGATGAAATTAGTATCCCGGGCCAACAAGTATATTGATGAGACCGAACCCTGGCTGCTGGCCCGGGATGAAAGCCAAAAAACCCGGTTGGGTACGGTGATGTACAATCTGGCTGAATCCATACGAATAATAGTAACCATGCTGGCTCCGGCCATGCCTGCCTTGCCCCCGCGGGTCAACCGGCAGATACAGTTATATGACGATCCTGATCAGCTTGCCTGGGGAGATGCCGGGAAATGGGGCCTGCTTAGAAGCGGCAGCCAGGTCAGCAAGGGAGAGATACTCTTTCCCCGCATTGATTTAAAGACATTGGAGGAGGATAATACCATGGAGGAAAACAAAGCAGAAATTACAGTCAAAGCAGCCGAGAGAAAAGAGGAGCCTCAA
>DHCD01000031.1:59842-71222 GCA_002398105.1 Syntrophomonas sp. UBA4911 | reverse complement strand
CTGGTGGCTAATCTGAAACCGACCAAATTAAGAGGAACTCTCTCCCAGGGTATGATACTGGCCGCTTCCGATCCGGATGACAATGATGTCGAAGTCCTGACTCTGGAACGCATTGCCTCCGGCAACAGAGTAAAATAGCGGTTAATTAGAAAATCCGGTAATTTTTTTGGAGGGTTTATAAATGCTGATCGACAGTCATGCTCATCTGCAGGATGAGGCCTTTGCCGAGGATTTGGAGCAGGTTCTGCAGCGGGCTGATGAAGCTGGCCTGGAGAAAATAATATGCATAGGCTATGATTACGAATCATCCTGTAATGCGGTAAAACTGGCCCGTAAATATCCCCAGATATATGCTGCCGTAGGAGTACATCCTCATGACGCCCAAACCCTTAACGGCGACATCATGGCCGGGCTTTATGATTTGGCCCGTGATCCCCGGGTAGTGGCCATAGGCGAAATCGGGCTTGACTTCTACCGTAATCTCTCACCGCAGGAACTGCAGGAAAAGGCCTTTATTGAGCAAATAAAGCTGGCCCAGGAATTGTACAAACCTATTGTGATCCATGATCGTGATGCTCATCAGGAAGTACTGGACATTATAAAAAAGGAAAAAGCCGGCCGCAGCGAAGGTATAATGCATTGTTATTCCGGGCATCTGCCTTTGGCCATAGAATTGATGCAGCAGGGTTTTTATCTGTCCTTTGCCGGTCCCTTGACCTATAAAAACGCCAAAAAGACGGTGGAGGTGGCAGCCAAAATTCCTCTTGAACGTATACTGATAGAAACTGATTGCCCTTATTTAAGCCCGGAGCCGCTGCGGGGCAAACGTAACGAACCGGCTCATGTCAGTTACATAGCAGGTAAACTGGCGGAAATAAGGCATAAAGATCCTGACGAGATAGCCTATCTGACCGGACATAATACCAGACGCGTCTTCCGTATAAATGATTAAAGAGCCGAAAAAGGCTCTTTTTTTATGCCAATCTTTCTCCTTCTGCTTCCTTCGACGATCTTAGTCCAATGGGAAAAAATGTTTTTCAGCAAATTTTTTTGGCCTTAAGGAATAAAATAAACATAGAACGATAACAATAATTAATATACTTTTTTATAGTTGCAGGCATAAAAAGTATATTAGCCCATTATTACCCATAAAATTTGACGTCGGCCTGCTATTTTGGCTAAAATGTTGTATGTATTCAAACTATTTACAAACTAGTTTGAATGAAAGGGAGGAGAGTTATGGGGATTGTCTGGTCCAGGAAAAAGACTTACCTGACTGCCGCTATTCTCTCGGCACTTATTCTGGGAATAAGCTTTTTCTTTGCCTTACAAAAACCAGTCACTATTGCAGTTGATGGTAAAGCCATCAAAAGCCGGGTATTTTTTGTCGGTGATGTTGAGGGAGTTTTGGAAAAAGAAGCTATTGTCTTGGGGAAGCATGATCGGGTAGAGCCTTCTCTTAGCAGCAAAGTCAAGAAGGATACCAATATCGTGGTGACCAGGGCTTTCAAAGTAACAGTCACGGCTGATGGAAACAGCAAAGAGATAATTACCACCCCTGTAAGCATCAGAGAAGCTATTCGCTTGGCCGGGTATAAACTGGGGAAAAATGATATCGTTAAAACCGTCCCCGTGCCTAAGACTGTTCCCAATCAGGAAATAGAAGTAATACGGGTTACGGAAAGTGAAGTTGAAACCGAAGAACCTATTCCCTGTGGGGTGGAGCGGACTGCGGACGATACTCTGGAACGCGGGCTGACTAAAACCCTGAGTTCCGGAAAAAACGGTTTGGCCAGGAACACAGTCAAAATCACCTACCATAATGGTCAGGAAGTAAAGCGGGAAGTAATCAGCAGTGAAACCCTGGAAGAACCCCAAAATCGGGTTATCGCTATGGGAACTATAACCGCCGTATCCCGCGGCAATCAGCTGTTGAACTTCCGTGAAGCGCGTTATATGGAAACCTCGGCTTACACCTATACCGGTTATCGTACGGCCAGCGGTAAACATCCCGAGGTAGGAATGGTGGCAGTTGACCCCAGTGTAATTCCTATGGGAAGCAGGTTGTATATTGAAGGCTATGGCTTCGCCCGGGCTGCTGATACTGGTGGTTCCATAAAAGGAAATCGACTGGATCTTTTTATGGAAGAACGTTCCCAGTGTTTAAGCTGGGGCCGTAGAACGGTTAAGGTGTATATGCTGCATTAACCGTCGGCACACCTAGGGGGATACCCCCTAGGGCGGAAACAGGCCGACATTCAATGAGAGAGATAGTGTAATAAGGATGCCCGCCTGCAAAAAAACATTAAAAAATCTGGGTAGATCATAATAAATCCGCTTAAATCCGGGTATATATTGATCTGAGGCCCTGCCGCAATCCGGCAGGGTTTTTTTATGCATTTTTTTGAAGGTATGCCATCCTTTACCTCGGTTTAAATGACGCTAATGACAGAAAAATAAGATAGATAAAAGTAAAGGAGGTGATCTTGCATGCGGAAATTATTTACTTTAGTATTATGTATCAGTTTCCTGTTTGTCAGTCTGGCAGGATGTCAGAACGCAGCCCAAAAGCCGGCGGTCCCGGAACGTAAGCCTGCTGCCGAAAACGGCACCGAAATGACTGCCAGTGAAAGGCGGGTCATGGCTAACCGTTTATCGAAAATGGCCGAGAATATAAAAGGAGTTCAGAAGGCGAGCGTGGTGGTATCCAGTATCGCAATGAATAATGCAGGCGTGGAAACTGCTCCCAGTACTAATAACACTGGCAATAATAATAATCTGAACAGCACCAACCCCAATAGTAAAATGAACACCAACCCTGATAACAACCTCAATAATAAAATGAATAACAATACTAATACCAATACCGCCAAAACCAATTACAGCGGGCAGATCGTGATGGTAGGTCTGACTCTGGAAGCCAGCGCGATGAGGGATGCTGCTACCCAAAACAAGATTAAGAGCACTGTGGCTAATAAGCTAAAGGCAAGTGACCGGCGTATTTCTCAAGTCCTGGTTACCACCGACCCTGATTTGATTAAAAGAATCAACGATGTTGCGGCAGGTATTATTGAAGGCAAACCCATAAAGAACTTCCAAAAGGATATTCAGGACATAACCAGCAAAGTAAAACAACAGGGAGCACCATTTTAATCAAGGCAGGCCCCGGGTGCTGTCGCCGGCATCCGGGGTTTTTTAATAAGAAAATAGACGCCCTCTACTCGTTATACTCGCAATTAAGGGTGCAGATTACACAGATTAACGCAGATTCATTAGGCGCGGAAACCGCGGAATCTTTCAAGGAAGAACGCGGGTTTTACAAAAAATTCCCCCCGCGTTCTTCCCTCTAAATTCCCTGGATTCCGCGTCAAAAAAACTAGCAGAATTGTTGGGAGATTTTCATAAATGGTTGTTAAATAAAAAATTGGAAATTATCTCTAGCGGCCGAGATTGAGCAGGCAAAAGCAGTAGAAATTTCAGCTTAATGATGATTTGTAGTATAATAAGCGAAGAAAAAATGAAAGGATGATAACAGCAGAATCTTTATCCCAAATTCGATCATTGATGCAGCGCCATCAATTTTTCCCCCGTAAAAAATGGGGGCAGAATTTTTTGGTGGATGGCAACATATTAAATAAAATAGCCAGATCATGCCAAGCCAACCCGAATTATTATATTGTGGAGATCGGGCCCGGCATGGGCGCTCTCACCACCCGGTTGAGCCAATATGGCCGCGGAGTACTGGCCATAGACATAGACCGGGATTTACGGGTAATGCTGGAGGAAGTGTTGGCCGGCCAGGATAATGTTCGCCTTTTGTTTGCCGATATTCTGAAAGTGGATCTGGAAAAAGAGTTAAGCCGCGCTTTTGCCTGGTCTGAGCCCCGGCCTTATCAGGTTTGCGCCAATATTCCCTATAACATAACCACTCCGATCATCTTTTACCTGTTGGAAAATTGTCCTTATTTACAGTCGGCCACACTTATGATGCAAAAAGAAGTAGCCGAGCGTATAATGGCCAGTCCGGGCGGGAAAAATTACGGCCTGCTGACCCTGATGACCTCCTATTATGCCAGCAGTGAACTGCTGATGAATGTATCCCGCAATTGTTTCTATCCCCGGCCCGAGGTTGATTCGGCTGTGCTGCGCCTAACTCCCAGGCAGCGAAGAATTGAATTGAAGAATGAGGTTCTTTTTAAAGCTTTACTCAGAACTTCATTTCAAAAGCGCCGCAAAACTATCTTAAATATCTGTACAAATTTTTCGGGACAGGACAAAAGCTTAATCCATGACTGGCTGACCCAATGGGGAATTTCTCCTCTGGCGCGACCGGAGAACCTCACTCTGGAGGATTTTGCTTTACTGGCCAACAATCTGCCCTTACAGGAGGCGTAAAGGTGATATTTCATAGCCCCAGTAAAGGTCAAATGGAATTAAACGAAGTAGTGAATGATATCCTGGGCTATATCAGTGAAGATATAGACCGATCATACAAGCTTCTGGTAGGCAGTGATTCTCACCCCAGCCAGCAGGGAACCTGTTTTGTCAGCGCCATTATCATTCACCGTTTGGGTAAAGGCGCCCGTTACTACTATAATAGATTGATGGAGCAGAAAATAAAAAGTCTGCGCCAGCGTATCTTCTATGAAGCCTCTCTTAGCCTAACCCTGGCTGACCAGCTTTCCCGTTTGCTCAAACAACACGGCCACTCAGAAATGAAGGTTGAAATCCATCTGGATGTCGGTACCCATGGAGAAACCAGGGAACTGATCAAAGAAGTGACCGGCATGATAGTCAATAGCGGTTTTGATGCCAAAATAAAGCCTAATGCTTGTGCGGCCAGTAAAGTAGCCGACAAATATACCAAATAAAACAACTTCTGCCAGCTCGGCAGAGGGAAAAGAACCTATATTTAGCGAAATTTTTGACCTATTTATCAGTTGACATAACCAACGTTTTTTAATATACTATTTATTTTAATCTTGACTTTATCTCCTTCCTGGTATAAAATTAAATTGACATTTGTATGAAGAAGGTGGTAATGTGAGTTCTCCCAGGGCTTTATCCGATATCAAAAGAGACCTGGAATCCTTTGTGGGCAGTAAAATCAGATTAAAGGCCAATCGGGGAAGGAACCGCATCGTAGAAAGAGAAGGAGTTCTTGAATCTATATACCCTAACATATTTGTGGTTAAATTAAACGAGAGGAAGGTTGAGCGCCGGGTTTCATACAGTTATGCCGACGTTCTGACCGAAACCGTTGAACTTTTCGTTTACGATACTCAAGACGCGGAAATCCGTATAGCCTCTGCCAACAACTAAATAAATCAGGGAAGTACTGCATGCCTATCATGCAGTTTTTTTTTGCCCTTTTAGCCGGGCTCATACTTGGCTCCATTTTGTAATATAAATTAGCATTAAAATGGAAAAAGAAGGTGCGGATTATGGAACAGGCCTTTTCTATATGGGCGCCGGTAGTCATGGCTCAGCTTAATACGCCGCGTCGGCTGGGATATGAACGAAGTTATGCTTCGGAGCGGCTTTTTCGCCTGATGGAGGATCTGAAGATTAAAATCAGGCACTCCGAAGTAATTACCCAAGGGCAGGCCCTGGAAGTGCGGGTTAAAATTGACATATTATGCCTGCTGGAAGACCCGGCCGGCCACATGCATCTGATCAAGAAGGAAGAAACTCTCCGGGAGCGGGTAGCGTACACCGAATTTGACCATAGCCTGGAAAAGGAAGAGGGTGTAAGCTTTGTCATCAACGTTAATGACGTTTCCTTTGACGGTGAGTTAAAAGGCGGAGAGATCCGGGTAAGATTGCTGGTCGAATATACCCTGATCGCGACCCGGGAACAGGCGGTCAGGTTATGGAGCTCCGAGCAGGGTGAAGTCAACCAGGAACCCTTGAGCCAATTGTTCGAGCGTTTGGAAGCTGAAGTCAGCCGTTTGGCCGGGGAGAACCAGGAACTGCATAGAAAAATCTTTTTCTATCAGCGCGATATTTCCAGCCTGAAACGAGGTATCAGCAAGCTGGAGAAACGTAATGCCGGTTTACTTAAAGATATAGACTTCTACCAGCGGGAAACCGAAAATTTAAGGCAAGACCTGCAGGAAAAGGAATCCCATATATATCGCTTAAAACATAATTCCCAGGTACCCGTTTTTCCTGCCCGGGAAAGCTCTCCCGGGGAACAGGAAAGCGAACCTGGGCTGGGCAGCCGGATAAAACGGCTGTTTTTAAATAATCTGATTTAAGGCTGAAGATTTATTTCACGGCGTAACCTTATGTGAACACTTTTCATATAATGAGATAACTGCCGCAAGGGGAAACCGCTTTTCAACCTGGTGGGCAGAGAAGGAAGCAAACCAGCGGGAGGTGTTTACGATTAAAGAAGGCGAGTTGAAAGAGGAAGAACGGGCTCCGGAAGTAAAGATAAAGACCAAAGTCTTTAAAGCGGTTCCGGTTAAGAACGCCGTTGAAGAAAGCATGTTTATTATTACCACCGCACGCCGGAGCAATATTGAAGTAAGCTATAACTGCTCTGAATGCGGGAAGCGGGTAACAAAGCAGGAACTGAAGACCTGTCCCGGCTGCGGTCTGGACTTCTGCAGCCAGTGCCTGGCGGAGCATGATTGTGAAGAGGAATATGACGAAGACTAATCCCCGGATACCCGTTAAGAGAAGGTGCGGAATCCAAGGGGGCCATGACCTTATGGGGGAAAAAACAGAAGGTATAACCGCGATATCTTATGGGGGGATTTATTTATGGCTGGCATACCTGGTATAATTTACCCTCCTACCCTGGATTTCGACTATCTGGTACAGCGTCCCCAACAGTTGCTTAAGGCCCTGTCCCAACTGGGAGTGACTGTTTATTTTTTTAACCGCGATGTCCATTGCAAAGAAGAGGGGCTGGGGGTTGAAAGATACCATGAACATCTTTACCTGTTCCACCAGCATGAGTTCTACTATCCGCAGCATATAAGGCCGGTGGTCTACTATAGCAACCCGACCCAGGTGAGGAGCATCAGCAGCTATAATCCTATCCTGCGGGTCTTTGACAGCCTGGATGAGGCGGTGGATGAATTTTCATCCTGGCAGCCCTATTATCACCAGGCAGTAGCTTCAGCCGATCTGGTCCTGGCGGCTTCGGATAAACTTTACTCCCGCGCCCGGCAAATCAATCCCTGCACGGTGTTGCTTCCCAATGGCTGTGACTACGACTATTTCCGACAGGCCGGAGGACGCCGGATTAGGCCGCTTGATTTACCGGAGCTTAAAGGGCATGTAATAGGATATATGGGGGTTGTTGCCAGCTGGTGCGATTTGGAACTGCTGGATGAGCTGGCGGCAGCTCTTCCCGATTGCAGCTTTCTGATCATAGGTCCTTTATATAACGTGCATGATGTTCCTTTGCGTTCCAACCTCCACTGGTTAGGTTATAAAGACTATGATGAACTGATTGACTATGTGGGCTACTTTGATGTAGGTATAATTCCTTTTAAGACCAGTACTATGACCGAAGCGGTTAACCCGATAAAGATGTGGGAATACCTGGCCTTGGGAATTCCGGTAGTAGCCACGGCCCTGCCGGAAGTCAGCAAATACGGGAACCTGGTTTACTGCTCGGCCGGGCGGGAAGAGTTTATCAGTCATACCCGCCAGGCTTTGCAGGATAAAAGCGAAAACCGGCGTGAACAGAGAATGGCTCTGGCCCGGGAAAACTCCTGGCCGGACCGGGCTCGGCAAATGCTGGAGGCCATAGAGGCAAGGTTTCAAGCCCAAGGTATCAAAACCCGGGAAGGCCTGCCGGCCCCGCCGGGAGCCACGGCTTACCGGCGCAGGAACTATCATGCCTCCGGCCGGGTGAAATATCCGGGAGTCAAAAAATTTAAACTGTCACTAGCGGGAGGTTAGCCATGTCCAAAGTAATGATAGGCTGCCCGGTACGGAACCGCGCCTGGATCCTGCCCTATTACCTGGATTGCCTGCGCAGACTGGATAATAGAGAATTTGAGGTCAGCTATTGCTTTGTCATTAATGACTGCAGTGATGCCAGTCCGGAGATATTAGCCCGATTTGCCCGGGAAGAGCCGGAGCCCGTAACCCTGGTCGAGAAAAACTGTCTGTACCCGGGAGGATTTCGCCGGGGAGAATACAGCTTCTCCCATCTGGCCAATCTGCGCAACCTTCTGCTGCAGGTTTTTTTGGAGTCGAATTGTGATTACCTTTTTTCCCTGGACAGCGATATTCTGGTGCCTGAAAATACCGTTGCCCGATTACTTCAGGATGAATGCGACATAATATCGGCTCTGGTTTGCAACGGACATGAGATTGGCGACCCCGGTATATACAACATACTGCAGCGGGGCAGGGAAGGCAGCTACCTGCATATCAGGGATTTTCCCCGCAACCGGGTTTTCCCGGTGGACTGTACCGGCGCCGCCTGCCTGATAAAGCGGGCGGTCATAGCGACTGGGACCCGCTACTCGGGCCGGCGCGGCGGGGAGGATATAGCCTTCTGTGAGGCGGCGCAGGCTCGGGGATTTAGTATTTTTTGTGACGGAAGAGTGGAAGGTTTACATTATATGCAAGAAAAAATAGGTTAAGTGACTAGGATAATCACATTTTGTTGCTCCCTCTCATAGTATAAGCTAGAAATTTGAACTTGCAAATTTCAACAGAAGCCCTGGTGGGCAAGAGAAAGAAAAAAGAACAAAGGAGGGGAGAGTAACATGGCTGGACTTAAATGTGAATTTCCGGATGGTTGTAGATTAGATTTATGGGCAAAAGTCATCAAAGCCAAATTTATCGAAAAACAGGTAAAAGTCCTGGACACCGTGTTTTGTGTGCCTGATGAGCAGGTGGGGGGGAAAGTAGCCTGTGTGGAGGACATCAAGGTCAAGATCATCCAAAAATTTGAGGATGTGGCCTGTTTCAACAAAGTTAAGATCTTTATCGACTATGAAGTGATTCTCTTTGTTATCGTGGATGGCGAGTATCAGATTATAACTGTTACCGACCGTTACGAGAGAAGTATTGAGCTGGATGAGTTCGATCCGCCCCTTACCGCAGAAGAGTTCAGAGAGGAAATCGAACAGTCCGAATTGATCCTTAGAAACTGGACCTTTGACTATGAAATCAAAGGTAATTGTGAAGACCCTTGTAACCCTTGCTGCCTGACTACTCCGATCAGAGGAACCTGCATCGGATTAAGAGTGTTTGTCGATATTATCGACAAGCTGGGTAAAATGCATGATGTGATTGTTTATGGCGAACTTGATCCGGAAGTAGAGTTTTAGGACCCCCCTGCCCACTTTATGCTCGGCTTTGGCCGGGCATTTATTTTTCCTGGTGGAGGAGGTGGTGATATGGCCAATGTGAAGATAGAGCGCAGGCAAAAGAACATAATGCGCAGCCAGCTGGAAAAGGTGCTGGAAATGCAAAAAGAAGTGGAACGTGAGATAGATGATTTCCATAAAGAAACGGAAGTGCCTGAGTACCAGCAGTTCTGGCAGGAGCTAAAACAGAACAACACCCAGACCATGCAAAAGCTGGCGCGCTTCATGGTACGCAAGTGCAACCGCTGAATTTAACCCCGGAGGCAGTCTGCCTCCTGTAAGCATAGATTAATACTAAGATAGACGCAGATTCATTATAAAAAGAGGCGGAACTCGCGGAGCTTTTGGTAAATACGCGGAATTTATTAAAGTCTTCTTCCGCGTCCTTCCTTCTAAATTCCCTGAATTCCGCGTCAAAAAACTAGCGAAACCGTAGGAGCATTTTCATTCTTGGTTGCTTGTGCCCTATGGGTACGGCATTGAGGACCATGGAGGGTGTTAACAGCGAATAACTGCCCTGAACAAGGGTTTTAACAGGTGATAACATGAAAAAACTTGGATTGGCGTTGGGAGGCGGAGGGCTGAAGGGATTAGCCCATATCGGCATATTGCAGGTGCTGGAGGATAATCGTATTCCTGTATCTATGATAGCGGGAACCAGTGCCGGGAGCATAATAGCGGCCCTTTATGCCAGCGGTCTGTCCGCCTATCGCATGGAAGCGGAAGTCTTAAGACTCAAGCCGGGTGATTACCTGGATTATAATATCAGCGGCCTGATCAAATATCTCTTATCCTGTTTTATCCCCCCTATGGATGCCAACCTTGATGGGATTATTAAAGGCGATCGCCTGGAGAAGCTGATTTACCGGTTGACCGAAGGCAAATACCTGCGGGAGAGCAAATTGCCGCTGGCTATCATTGCCTGCGATATTGACAGCGGGCGGGAGGTCATCTTTGCCAGTGAAAAAATCAGACTGGACGATAATGAAGTGCTGCTGGTCCAGGATGCCCTTTTAAGCCAGGCGGTAAGGGCAAGTATATCAATTCCGGCCGCCTTTGTCCCCAGTCGCCTGCAGGGAATGCAGCTGGTGGACGGGGGAGTTCGCAGTATGGTTCCGGTCACGGTGCAAAAGCTCATGGGGGCTGAGTATATCATGGCCATAAACCTGGGGCAGTATATTTATGACCAGGGAGTGGAGGGCATACCGGAAATAGTAAACCGTACTTTAAACATCCTGGGCTATGAAACCTCAGCGGCGGAGCAAAAATTCCTGGCCGATATGGCCATTTACCCCGACGTAGGTGAAGTAAAGCTGAGTGACCTGGACAAAGCCGCGGAGATTATCCGCACCGGACGCCGGGCTATGAAAAAAGAGATGGCTAAGCTAAAAAAGGACCTCCGCGCTTAATAGTGTAACAGACAGACAGTAATTTACATATAATATCGACAAAGCATAAGATCAGCCGGTATACGGGTTAAGGCAGGGAGGAGGTTAAAATGGCTACGGACAAATTTGAACATGCTACTTTCTACCTGACCAAAAATCAGGTAAACGATATAAAGGAATTGGCCAAGAAAAACCAAATATCGCGCAGTGCGCTGGTGAGAATGATTATAAGGGAATATTTGGCCAGGCAGGGGGAAGAAAAAGTTAAATAAGGCTTCATTTATGAGGGGTATCGGAGTTAAGTTAAGAAGATGCTTGCTGCCTACGCAGGCATCTTTTTTTTAGGGATAAAAACCAGGGGTAAAAGCAGCGCTCGGCCGGATATTGAGGTAAAATACTATATAAACGGGAAAGTGAGGACATGTCTTTTGGAAGAGATGATAAAACGGATCAACCAGCTGGCCAAAAAGAAGAAAGAAGAGGGGCTTACCCCGGAAGAATTAAAAGAGCAGAAGGAACTATATGCGGTATACCTGCAAAACATCCGGCAGCAGGTAAAAGCCCAGCTTGATAACAGAGTTATCCCTTCCCGGCAGCAGGAATGCGACTGCTGCGGAGAACACCATCATCATGATGGTAAATGCC
>DHCD01000031.1:52465-59617 GCA_002398105.1 Syntrophomonas sp. UBA4911 | reverse complement strand
TCCATCTAATAATAGGGAAATATAACTTAAGGCCTGACTTCTTAACGTCTTTTTTTATGCTTGACAGGAAGCGAAACAAAGAATTAATATAATAGTGTACTAGTAAACTAATGCACAAGAGGAGGTGGCCGAATGTGGAATTCAATGCCTCGCAGCCAATTTATAAACAGATAGTGGATGATTTTAAGAAACGACTCATTCGCGGGGAATTAAAAGAAGGAGATAAGATCCCTTCGCAGCGGGAATATGCTGAGAAAGCGAGGATTAATCCCAATACGGTACAGAGAGCTTATCGGGAGATGGAGAACATGAATATGGTAGAGACATTAAGAGGACAAGGAACTTTTATCAGTATATCCGAAGACAAATTGGAGGATATAAAGATGGAAATGGCAGTTAACCTGGTTGACAATTTTATTAAGGAAATGGAGTCGTTGGGTTACAGTGCGGAGGCTATGCTGGAAATACTCAGGGAAGAACAATCCCGGCGGAAGGAGGCTGTAATCAGTGATAGAGTTTAAGGAGGTTAGCAAAAGCTTTGGCAGCACAGTGGCCCTGGATAATGTAAGCATTTTATTTCCCAAGGGAAAAATAATCGGCCTGTTTGGACCTAATGGCGCCGGCAAGTCAACCAGTATGAAATTGATTATGGGGCTTAATCGTTGTGACCAGGGCGAAGTTTGGGTGGACGGGCAGAGTCCTCAGAATAAGAAGCAGGATGTAGCTTATCTGCCGGAGATAGATTATCTCTATCCCTGGATGAACATAGCCCAGGCAGCCGATTTCATCCGCACTTTTTATGCTGACTGGGATGAGGCCAAATACCGGGAATTAGTCCAATATCTTAATCTGAGAGAAGATATGAAGATTTCCAAAATTTCCAAAGGCCAGCGGGCCAAAACCAAGCTGCTCCTGACAGTTTCCCGGCGCGCGCCCTATTTGCTGATGGACGAACCGCTGTCAGGTATTGATATTTTGACCCGGGAAGAGATTATCAACACCTTAATCAAGGATTACCGGGAAGGGGAACAGACTATTATTATTTCCACCCATGAAATTGCGGAAGTGGAAAGCCTGGTGGACGAAGTAATTTTTCTGGATCGCGGTCAGATAAGGCTGGGCGGCAATGCTGAGGATCTGCGGGTGGAAAGGAATATGTCCCTGGTAGAACTGATGAAGGAGGCGTTCAGGAATGCAGACTAGCGGGTGGAAGAAGTTTTTTAAGCTTTATACCAAGGAAATGTGGGAGCTGCGGCCCGAAATTTTCATTGTGCTGGCAGCAACTCTGGTCATAGATATTCTATTATATTTTAAAGCTCAGGAATTCCCGGCTTTGGCTGTTGCTCCTCTTATGATGATCCTGGGGCTGGCGGCGTTCCTGCCTTTTATATCCTCGTTTAAACTGCTGGGGCGGGAATGGAATTTCAATACCGTCTACCTGCTCTTGTCCCTGCCGGTCAGGGGAGGAAGCATCCTGGGCTCCAAGCTGCTGGCTCTGCTCAGCCAGTATATTATCGGGACGGTAGTGGTTTCTGCCGGAGGTGTTATTCTGGCCTTCCTGCTTTTCCCTGAGCCGGGACTCCTGGAAACCTTGAGAACCTTGGGCATAGATACCCGAATACAAACCATGCTGAGCTCAGGGCTTCTATTTTTCCTGATGACTCTGGCCGGGATGGCCTATGTGATCTGTATCAGTTTTTTCAGTCAGCTGCTGGGCCGATTAGTAAAACGCTTTTCCAGTCTGGTAACGGCAGTAGTATTCGTAGCCACCTTCTGGCTGATGGGCAAGGCCATGAATCCCCTATGGCAGCAGCTGGAAAACTACAACCAAGTGCACCTGAACCAGTACAATTTCAGCCTGGCGGCTTTAAATCAGGTGTTGGGGATAAGCACCCTCATCATGATGGCAGGTGCGGCCATAGTGTTTATAGCCGCGGTACTGGTGTATAACCATAAAATAGAACTATAATTTCAGCTCAAGAAGGAGTATTCCGCTATACTTCTTCTTGGTTTCACTCCATTTTGGGGCCGGCCTTTACTTAATGGAGGGGTCGGCCGCCCTCCCAATCAGACTTGTGCTCCCACCTCTTCTGACTGTGGTTTCTGTTTATAAAAATAGCTCCGATATACGCAGATGACTTTTGGGCGTCAAGGTCCAGCGGCGCTCTTCTGCGTCTATTTTTAAATTGATTTGATTCGTCATCAGAATCTGTGACCGCATATTGGCAATAAGATTAAGGTTTAAATCTTATTTTTTAGGAAATAATTTTTAGTATCAGAGAGGGGGAAATGACTTATGTTAAAAAAAATTCTGACCATCACCATCGTATTATGTGTAACCCTGGCAGGATCATATACTCTAATGGCCTGGGGGCAGCCGCTTAATAAAAGTGTACTGCGGCTGCATGTAATAGCCAACAGCGACAGCCCTGGGGATCAGGCTTTAAAACTGGAAGTCAAGGATCGCATCGTTGCTCATATGGGTAATGAATTTACTGGGGTTGAAAGCGCAGAAGAAGCGCGTTCTATCGCCATAAGCAAACAGGAAGAAATAAAAGCCCTGGCTGAGTCAGTGGCAGCTGCCCGGGGATATAATTATCCGGTGGCAGTTTACGTAGGAGAATTTGATTTTCCCACCAAGAGTTACGGCAATGTAGTATTCCCTCAAGGTCGATATGAGGCGGTAAGAGTGGTCTTAGGGGCCGGGGAAGGCAAAAATTGGTGGTGTGTTTTGTTCCCGCCCTTGTGTATGGTTTCTTCCTCCGACCAGGGTCTGAGCCTCAACAGCCCTGCCGAGGCCCAGGTCAGTCTGAAATGCCTGGAACTGATCCCCCGGGGGATGAGGGTTAAATTATCCGGAAATTAATCAAGTCAAGTGACAGTACTGTGGGGAAATGGAGTATTCTTTGGTAGATGGGCTAAAAACAAGCTGTTAGATTTGCCCCTGTAAATTGACAGAGGGCTGACCATACTTTTTCCTATTTTCTTAAATCTCATTACATTCCCCCCTAACCCCGGGGAACGGCCCAGCCGTTCCCCGTTTTTAATGCAGGAAAGCACTGCCGCTCCAGCCTGGGTAGGAAAAATATTGGTTGCGTGGAAGTTTAGTTATATAATAAAAAAATACAGGAGCAGTAATGATGCGAAATAAGATAATTATAGAAGCTCCGGCTAAAATCAATCTCACTCTGGATGTAATCGGGAAACGGGATGATGGCTATCATGAATTGGAAACCGTTATGCATCAGATTGATCTTTTTGACCGGATAACCCTGGAAGCAAGGGAGCAAGGGATTAAACTTGCCGCCAGCAGTACCGGGATCCCTTTAGACGAAGATAATCTGGCTTATAAAGCGGCGCTTGCCATTCTCAAAAAATATGGTCAGGAAACCGGGGTCAGCATATTTATTGAAAAGAACATACCTATAGGAGCCGGTTTGGCCGGAGGCAGTACTGATGCCGCCGCCGTACTGGCTGGAATCAACTACCTTTACGGCGCCCGGTTTTCCTACCAGGATCTGCTCGTAATGGCTGCTGCCATCGGTTCCGACGTAGCTTTCTGCTTATCCGAACATTATTCCGAGAATTATTCCGGGATACTGATGAGCCCCGGAGCTACAGCCATAGCTCGGGGACGGGGAGAAATACTGGAGCCTTTGCCCGCCCAAACAATTCCTTTTATCTTAATGGTCAAACCAGGATTTCAGCTATCTACCGCCCAGGTCTATGGGGAATTTGACCTGGGGGCAGTAAATCACTCCCCTGATACCGGAAGCTTTTTGCAGGCATGGTATAATAACGATATTATTAATATAGCAGCTCATATGGGCAATGTGCTGGAGTCGGTCAGTATCATGAAAAAGCCGGAGATTGGGATCATCAAGGCCAGAATGAAAGAACAGGGAGCTATCAATGCGCTGATGTCCGGCAGCGGACCGAGTGTATTCGGCATTTTTCCCAATGAGGCCGCAGCCCGCCAGGCATTTACGGAGTTTAAGCAGGACTACCGGGAAGTGTACCTGGTTTCATCCTATAGAAGAGGTGATAGAAATGGAAGAAAAAAGACTGTTACCGGTAAACCTTGATTCTTATAAACCTTTGCGGGAACTGGTTTTGGAGGCCATCAGAGAAGCCATTATCAGCGGAGCTTTAAAGCCGCGGGAAAGGCTCATGGAAATACAGCTGGCTGAAGAACTGGGGGTGTCCCGCACACCTATCCGGGAGGCTCTGCGCAAGCTGGAACTGGAGGGCTTTATCGTCATGGTTCCTCGCAAGGGGGCCTATGTGGCCGATATTTCCTTCAAAGATATAGCCGATGTGTTCGAAATCAGAGCAGCGCTGGAAGCGCTGGCTGCAGGACTGGCGGCCGAGCGCATAACGGAAGAGGAAATGGAATACCTGGAGAGACATCTGGTGGAAAAAGCTGACGCCATCGCCCACAATGATATGGTTCGCCTGGTGGAGATTGATACCAAATTTCATGAAGCCGTGTATCGGGCCAGCCGTAATGAACGCCTTTTTACCATAATCAACAACCTGCGGGAGCAGATTCAACGCTTCCGGACCAGGTCTCTGGCCTATCCGGGCCGCATGCGGCGGTCCCTGGACGAACACCGTGTTATTGTGGAGGCCATTCAGGCGCGTGATGTGCCGGGAGCCCGCCAGGCAGCCCAGGATCATATTGAAAATGCGGAAAACAGCATGATTGAGTCCATAAAAAAGGACGGATTCCCCGTAGCTGATTAATGGAGGTATGTATAAGTATGCAATACGACGCCATCATCCTGGCAGGGGGAGAAAGCAGCAGTGAGCTGAAAAAAATAGCGCCCTATGATAATGAGGCTCTGATCATAATCGGCAATTACCCTATGATTTACTATGTTTATAGAGCCTTGAGACAATCAAGCTTTATAAGAAACATTGTTATCAGCGGGCCTACCGAAGCTTTGCGCAACATATTTGCCCGGGAAGAGCGGCTTTTCTTTATAAATGGGGGCGGCAATGCCATAGAAAGCTTTGCCAACGGTATGGCAGTTCTGCAGGAACAGGGAATTACTGAGCAGGTCTTAATAATGCCTTCGGATATTCCTTTTATTACTACTGAGGCTATTGACGATTTTATATGCCAGGCTCAAAAAAACGAGGCTGATTTTTATTATCCGGTAACCTCTAAAGAGGTAAACGAAGCTAAATTTCCTGGAGTTGCCCGTACCTATGTTGATATCCAGGACGGTATTTTTACCGGGGGCAATCTGTTCTTATTGCGATCGGCATTGTTTGAACAAGTGCTGGATATAGCTTTAAAACTGGTGGAGCGCAGGAAGAACCCCCTGGCTATGGCTCGTTTATTTGGCTTGGGCCTGGTGTGGAAATATATTATCAGACGGCTGAACATTGAGGCGGTGGAAAAAAGATTTCAGGCAGTGCTGGGGATTAAAGGCAAAGCCATAATATCTCCTTATGCCGAAGTAGGGGTAGACGTAGACAAACCCAGTGACCTGGAACTGGCTCAGAGATACCTGGCGGGAGTAAAGTTCTAATCAGATTACCCTTATTCTGGGAGAGGGATATTTACCAAACAGCCTTGCCCGATAAAAGGTATAATACAAGTAAGGATTTTGCATAATTAAAAAATACGAATAAAAACGGCTTACTCTATCCGACATATAGTAGTATAATTAGTCAGCAACCGCAATATACGGGGCATGATGATGCAACAAAGTAATTATGCCAAAACTTTCAGGCTGACGGCATGATTTTACTCGCGGCTTTATATGCGCTGGCATATATTAAAATAAAGCCGGTATTAATATATTTATTTTTTTATATTGGGAAAAGGGTGGATTTACAAGTGGATTATTCAGCAATTATCCTGGCTGCGGGCAAGGGGGTCCGCATGCGTTCGCAAATGCCCAAGGTAGTGCACCGGGTGGCAGGACGGCCCATGATATGGTATGTGGTTAACGCAGTCAGGAAGGCCGGAATCAACAATGTTACCCTGGTGGTAGGACATGGCCGGGCCATGGTGGAGGAAGCCCTGCAGGGCGAGAACCTGCATTTTGTAGTGCAGGAACAGCAATTGGGAACCGGACATGCTCTGATGCAGGCTCAGAACGGCATTGATCCGGGCCAAACCCTGATCGTTCTGGCCGGTGATACCCCCCTGCTGGAAGCGGCAACGGTACGGAAACTGCTGGACTACCACCAGCAGCAAGGGGCCGAAGCCACTGTACTGAGTGCTTTCCTGGCAGAGCCTTATGGCTATGGCCGTATAATACGCGATGCCGCTGGAGGAGTTGAGCGTATTGTCGAAGAGAAAGATGCCAGCCCGGAGGAGAAGAAGATAACCGAAATCAACACCGGCATGTATTGCTTTCAGACCCAATCAGTATTTAAAGCCCTGACGGCAATCAATACTGCCAACGCCCAGGGAGAATACTATTTAACTGATGTTTTACCCCGCTTAAAACAGGGCGGGCATAAAGTAGCCGTAATGGCTATAGAGGAAACCGACCAGATTCATGGTATTAACGACCGTATTCAGCTGGCCCGGGCCGAAAGCATAATCCGCCGGAAGCAGAACCAGGCTTTGATGCAAGGCGGGGTTACCATAATGGCGCCGGATACCACTTTTATCGACAGCTCGGTAGAAATCGGAATGGATACAATAATTTATCCTTTCACTATCATTGAGGGGCAGACCCGCATAGGGCAGAATTGTATCATCGGACCGCACAGCCATATAAATGATTCTCTCATAGGCAATGATGTAGCAATTGAAAATTCGCGGGTAAAGCAGGCTCGCATAGCCGACCGCTGTAATATCGGCCCCTTTGCTTATCTCAGGCCTGAAGCCGAGTTGCATGAAGATGTTAAAGTAGGGGACTTTGTCGAAATAAAAAAATCCATTATCGGTGCAGGCAGCAAGGTACCTCATCTCAGTTATGTCGGCGACGCTTTGCTGGGCAAGGAAGTTAATGTGGGTGCAGGCACTATAACCTGCAATTATGACGGCAAAAGCAAACACCGCACCATACTGGGAGACCGGGTATTTATAGGCAGCAACACTAATCTGGTGGCCCCGGTAACTATGGGGGAAGATTCTATGACCGGAGCAGGGTCAACCATCACCCGGGATGTTCCTGCCGGTAC
>DHCD01000031.1:24887-52218 GCA_002398105.1 Syntrophomonas sp. UBA4911 | reverse complement strand
GGGCAGGAACTATATTCCAAGGAGAATTTTATTAGGAGGTTAAAACAATGAAAGCGTCCAGGTGGAGGATGAAACTGTTTACCGGCAACGCCAACCCCTGCCTAGCTGAGGAAATAGCTAAATACCTGGGAATGCCCATAGGAAGCGCTAAAGTCTCGCGCTTTTCCGATGGGGAAATAAATTGCGTGATTGATGAAAGTGTCCGGGGAGTGGATGTGTTTGTAGTGCAGCCAACCTGTAGTCCGGTTAATGATAACCTGATGGAACTCCTCATTATGATTGATGCTTTCCGGAGAGCCTCGGCGTCCCGCATAAATGCAGTTATTCCCTATTACGGCTATGCCCGGCAGGATCGTAAAACCAGAGCCCGCGATCCCATTACGGCAAAACTGGTTGCCAACCTGATTGCCGAGGCTGGGGCCCAGCGGGTAGTGGCGGTAGATTTGCATGCCACCCAGATTCAAGGATTCTATGATATTCCGGTGGACCATCTGCCTGGAGTCCCCACCATAGCCGAATATTTTAAGGCTCGTGGGTTAAACCAGAACGCGGTTATTCTATCCCCCGATGTGGGAGGAGTGACCAGGGCCCGCGATTTGGCTGAAAAATTGGGCGCGCCTCTGGCTATAGTGGACAAGCGCCGACCTGAGCCTAATGTATCGGAAGTAATGAATGTAATTGGTGATGTGCAGGGAAAATCAGTCATAATTGTGGATGATATTATAGATACCGCAGGGACCTTATGCACTGCAGCCAAAGTCATGAAAGAAAAGGGGGCTTTAAAGGTTTACGGCTGCTGTACCCATCCGGTATTTTCCGGACCGGCCATAAGCCGGATTTCCGAAGCGCCTTTCGAAGAGATTGTGGTTACCAATACCATACCGTTAAGTGATGAGAAAAAAATTCCCAATATTACAGTTCTTTCCGTAGCTCCGCTGATTGGGGAGGCTATTCTCAGAATCCATGAAGACCTGTCGGTAAGTAAACTTTTTGAGGGCTAGCCGGTTTTGGACATCAATCGCTTTAACTGGTATAATTACTATTTAATCAGTGCAGTCTTGGTATCCATTTAATTAAGGAGTGATGTTATGGTTAATGCAGAAATAATAAACTGTTCACCAAGAGAATTAAACACCAGAGGCTACTTAAAAGAATTGAAGCGTCGTGGATTTTTGCCTGGAACGGTATATGGCAAAGGAATAGAGAACCAGGCTATTTCTCTTGACTTGCGCCAACTTTCCCGGGTTTTTCAGATACATGGTTCACGAGGCCTTTTTTCTTTACAGATAGACGGCCATAACAAAGCCGTCATGGCAGTAGTGCGGGAAGTACAAAGACATCCCATCACTGGTCAGCTTATTCATGTGGACTTTTGGCAAGTCAATATGAATGAAAAGATCAATAATACCGTAGGCATTTACATTACCGGGGAGGAAGAGCTGATTAAAAAGGGTGGTATCCTGCAAGTAGGGACCAAGGAAATTGAAGTCTCGTGTCTGCCTCAGGATATCCCGGAAAGCCTGACTTGTGATGTAAGCACATTGGAAATTGGGGATAAGATCACGGTGGGCGACTTTACGGTACCGGCGGAAGTGGAGATACTCAGCGAACCGGATACCTTGATAGTTACGGTATTGGCTCCGTCCCGAGCCGCTGCTGAGGAGGAAGAAGGAGAAGCCACCGCCGAAGCTGGAGGAACTGCAGAAGCCGAGGGCGAATAATCGCTGTTCCCAAAAGGATTGGGCTTCGTGCTCAATCCTTTTTTGACGGAAGAATATGGGAGCCCTTGCGAGAGGCAGGACAGTATTAACTCAATTAGTGTCAATCTGTGGTTAAATCTATAACTTGAGGTAGGATATGAAAGTAATCGTGGGGCTGGGAAATCCGGGGAGAAAGTATAGTGGTACCCGGCATAACATAGGATTTCGGGCACTGGAAGAAGTTGCCCGGCGTCATAATGTTGAAAAAGAGGAAAGCCGTTTCGATTCCATCATTGGACATATACGTATTGATGGGGAAAAGGTTTTGCTGGTAAAACCGCTGACCTATATGAACCTTAGCGGCAAAGCGGTTCAGCCCCTTATGCGCTGGTTTAAACTGGATTTGGCTGAGCTCATAGTGGTTTACGATGATATGGATTTAGCCCCCGGAACCGTACGTCTGCGGGCTCAGGGAGGCAGCGGGGGGCATAAGGGAATGACTTCGATCATTGCTTGCCTGGGCAGCAAAGATTTCGCTCGTATTCGCATCGGCATAGGCCGCCCGGAAAATGAGGCGGTTGACTGGGTATTGGGAAAATTCAGTACGGATGAACAGGAACTTATGAATCAAGCCCTTGACCGTACCGGTGATGTCCTGGAGTGCTGGGTAAGGCAAGGCATAGACCGGGCCATGAATGAGTATAATTGATTAGCCGTATATTTGCCGGTAATCTCAGGGAGAATATTAAAAAAGTATAAAAGATTTGGGGAATGACTTTAGGCCATGGAAAGGAAGGCGTGGTCGTAATATTCCATAAAAGCCCGGTCTTCAGTTGTGGTATAGCCGATGTTATGGATTAACGATGCTTATGGACGGGGAAGTAAGATCACAACCCTTTCCCCGCCTTTATCTCTTTCGCTCCATATTACGACCACGCCTTTCGGGAAAGTTTACCCTGAACCTCTAAAGGAGCAGACATAATGAAGATATACCATGTTTGCGAGTATTGCCGGCAGATTTATTCCACGGTAGAGGTGGAAGGCCCTGAAGGTGCCGTACAGCTTTACGGAACTTGCGATGAGTGCGCCAGCGAACTGGGAATGGGCGAGATATCCAGCCACCGGGGACAACATTTTTATAACTGAGAATTGATACCCTGCCGGTAAGGACGGGTCTTGACTACTGAAAAAGTCCCCAAAATTGTGCTAGGGTATGTATAAATATACTGGCGACCGTTGGCGGAGCATGGGTAACAACATCCTGCGAAGGCGATTGGCGCTGTACCCCTGGAGACAATCGACAAGCAGTTGATGTTGTCCATGCGTAGACTGGGCGCAAGTATTTATACATACCCGTTTATCTCGGACGGTTCTTGACGAATTAAGAATCAGCCGTTCATCTTCCTATAAGTATCCCTGGGGCATACCCCTAGGGCCAAGCAAGCACCAAAATAATTTAAAAAGATTCCCGCTTGGGACCCAGATGGGCGCAGGTAATTTTACCTTATGATCGCACCCCAAGGATCAGTGTCTTTCTGTGTCTGAGGTGGAGGTTGGGAGCGGGCGTCCGCTTTTACTGACGGGAGGGTTTACCTAAACCTTTGCATATGGAAATCTTGCAGCAGGTGTCAAGGTGCCTGCAGAATAATAATAATGCGATACTGACCGGGTTGGCGGGAAGCGCCCGGAGTTTTGTGCTGGCCGAATTGCTTAAAATGCTGCCGGGCAAAATGCTGTGTCTGGTGGCGGGAGAAGAAAAAGCCTATGATCTGAATCGTGAACTACAGGGATTTATGGATCCTGATCGCATATTTATGTTTTTGGGCCGGGATTTTGTATTCATGAAAGAAAACTATTCTTCGGTGGAAACCGGCCGCATCCTCACTCTGCAGGAGTGCCTGCAGCATCCGGCCCGCAGCGGAATAATCATTACTACCCCGGCAGCCTTTATGTATTATCTTATCAGTCCCCGACAAATGCAGGCTTCCACCCTGCAACTGCACCCGGAAGACGAACAGCCGTTGCAGGCCGTCCTGCCCCGACTGGTCGATAACGGCTATAACCGGGTCGCCACGGTAACCAGACCAGGTGAGTTCGCTGTGCGGGGAGGACTGCTGGATATTTTCCCTCCGGCGGTAAAAGAAGCCTTAAGAGTAGAGTTTTTTGGCGATTTTATCGACTCGATCCGTCGTTTTGACATAGACAGCCAGCGTTCCGGCCAAAAAGAAGACCGTTTAAGCATAACCCCGGCCGATGAACTGTGGGGAGAGCGGCCGCAAAGCACACTTATGGATTACCTGCCAGCCAGCACCGTATTGTTTCTGGATGAGGCCCGGGATTTTTACCGTTTATATGATAAAGAGTTGAAGCGCCACCGGGAGTTTGTACGCGAAGCGCGGCGGGAAGGCAGAATAATCCGGGAACCGGCCGTAATGGAACTGGAAAACCTGCGGGATACTATACAATCCTGGCCGGGTCTGTACCATTCCTTTTTTCCCGGTAATATTCCCCAAGTGCCGGTAGCGATGATGGAGCATGTCTCCCAGCAGGAGATGGAGCCCTTCTATGCCAATCTCAGCATGCTCTACGGCCGGCTCAAGGAATGGCAGGAAAAGGGTTACCTGATACAGCTGGCGGTCAAAAGCAAAGTAGCCCGGGAGCAGATCCGGAAAGAACTGCTTGATCAGCATATAAATACGACCGGCTTTCTTAATCGGACCATGGAAAAAGGCTTTGTCAGTCAAACTCTGAAGGCTGCCGTGGTCGCTGAAAAGGATATATGGGGTAAAACTCATGGGCCCAGCGGCCATCAGCGTAAAAAATCCCCGGAACGCATACTGCTGGAGGATCTGAAACTGGGGGATTACGTTGTTCATGAGAATTACGGCATAGGTATCTTCCGGGGTGTGACCCAGGTGGAAAATGACGGGGTCACCCGGGAATATATTCTCCTGCAATATGCCGGAACCGATAAGCTGTATCTGCCGGTAGAAAAGTTGGATTTGCTTTATCAATATACCACTTCGGAAAAAAAGGCTCCCCGCCTGAGCAAATTGGGCGGCAGTGAATGGGAGCGCACCCGGAAAAAGGTTTCCGAGTCTGTCCGGGAAATGGCCGAAGACCTGCTGCGCCTTTATGCCAGCCGGGAGGCCAGTGAAGGTTATGCTTTCTCTTTGGATACCCCCTGGCAGCAGGAATTTGAGCAGGCTTTTCCTTATGAAGAAACTCCGGATCAACTGAAGAGCATCAATGATGTCAAACGGGATATGGAAAGCAGACGTCCCATGGATCGCCTGGTTTGTGGAGACGTGGGTTATGGCAAGACCGAGGTGGCCATGCGCGCGGTTTTCAAGGCTATTATGGACGGGAAACAGGTAGCCGTGCTGGTTCCCACCACGGTTCTGGCCGAGCAGCATTACCAGACTTTCAGCGAACGTTTCCGGGACTATCCCTGCACTATAGAAGTATTAAGCCGGTTTCGCTCCGGCAGTGAGCAGAAGCGAATAATTGCCGATATAAAAAAAGGGGTGACCGATGTCGTTATTGGCACCCACCGCTTGCTGTCACGAGATATCTTATTCAAAAACCTGGGCCTTTTAGTGGTTGATGAGGAACACCGTTTCGGCGTAGCTCAGAAAGAAAAAATCAAGGCTTTAAAAGAGACTGTAGATGTGGTGTCTCTATCTGCTACCCCTATTCCCCGCAGCCTGCATATGGCATTAACCGGTTTGCGCGATTTGAGCATAATAGAGACCCCGCCTCCGGAGCGTTATCCCATTACCACCTATGTGCTCGAATATAACGATGAGATAGTCTCCCGGGCGATAGATAGCGAGCTGGAACGTCAGGGTCAGGTATTCTTTGTTCACAACCGTATTGAGGATATTTACCGGGTATATGAACGTTTGCGGGAGACCCTTCCTGAAGTGACAATAGCGGTTGGACACGGCAGAATGAAAGAGGATGAACTTTCCCGTACGGTGATGGACTTCCTGCAGGGGAAATATCAGATTTTTCTCTGTACTACTATTATTGAGTCGGGTCTGGATATGCCTAATGTAAATACCATCATAATTGATGAGGCTGATAAAATGGGGCTGGCCCAGCTTTACCAGCTGCGAGGCAGGGTAGGGCGATCTGATCGTATTGCCTATGCCTATCTCACTTACTGCCCGGATAAAATTATTACCGAAACCGCTCAGAAGCGTCTCAATGCCATTCGGGAATTCAATGAGCTCGGCTCCGGAATGAAGATAGCTCTGCGGGATCTGGAAATAAGGGGGGCCGGTAACATCCTGGGACCGGAGCAGCACGGCTATATTCACGCCGTAGGTTTTGACCTTTACTGCCGTCTGCTGGAACAGGAGACCGCCCGGCTTAAAGGGCAAAGCCCCCGGGAGGAAATCACTACCCAGATGGACATTGATGTGGACTATTACATACCGGAAACTTATATCCCTGACTCCGGCGCTAAAATGCGGCTTTACCGTCGTCTTCTGCTGGCCACTGAACAGCAGGAAATAGAAGACATACGCAGTGAACTGCGGGACCGTTTTGGTCATCCTCCCCAGCCGGTGGAAAATTTCCTGCAAATAGCATCGTTGCGTATCATGGCCCGCAACAAGGATATAAAGTCCCTGCGCCGCAAAGGCCGGCAGGTGGAAATCAGGACGGTCGACAAGCTGCCTTCACATCTGGGGGTAATAAGCCGGAAGTTTAAATTACGCCGGCTCAACGACTATACCCTGGTGCTTAACCTGGACGGCTCGGCCTCTTTGCAGGCTCTGGGCGAAATTCTGCAGATAATATAGACGGTTTTCCAGCATGTTGCTTGCGCAGCTTGACTACTGCCCCTACTATAGTCAGATAAAGCAGATTAAGGGTGAGGCTTATTAATGGTGTTGTGACTGAGCCCAGAGCATAAAATTCCATATCCGAACTGTACATATAAAGTGATATTACGGTAAGAAAAAAACCCAGGGGAAGAACCAGGGGATTAAGGCGGGGCAGACCGATATAATCCTTCAAGGCCAGCGAAGCCGCCAGGTAGTTTATCATAAGCACGACAAAACCGCCGGTAAACCAGAGAAGGAAAAAAAACAGCTCCACCCGTTGAAAATCAGCCAGGGTCAGCATGCGCAGTGATGCATAGAGGGGAAATCGCAGCAGGATAGTCATTTCCGGACCCAGCACCGCGATAACCAGAAAGCTTCTCAAGGCAACAACCGATACTCCGGCCAGATACCAGATGTAAATAGTTTTTTTCTTTGCCGCTAAATCCGTTACAAAGGGAAGAAGCATAGCCAAGCAACTGATGCTGCTGTAAGGCCAGCCGGCGCTTTCAATGATTCCCCCCAATAAAGCTTTCCAGTCAGCCCATACCGGCTGCAAGCGGCTGAAATCAGCTATGATAAATATGAGGATAAAACTCAGGCCGGCCAGCAGTAATGCTATAGGTACTAATATTTCAGTTAACCTACCGACCGTATTCACCCCTTTGTAGATGCAGTAAGCAGCCGCCAGCATTATTAAAGGCCGCAGCAGGTAGCAGGTAATAAAAGGCAATATCGTTCTGATTATGACACAGGCATCAAAGAGATAAACTATGGTAGCGTAAAAAATGGCGCTGATATAAATAAAATTTAAAAGCTTGCCGCCCAGTTTACCCAGACAGAGCTCAGTGATTTGGATTATGCTCCGACCGGGAAAAGCTTTTTGAACTCCTATTATAACCGCAAGCACATACCAACCTGCCAGCGCTGCCAGAAGGTTGGATATCCAGGAACTGTTTCCCGAACCGGCAGCAGGCGCGACCAGGGCGTTGCCTACCAGGATCATGAATAATATAAAAGCGGTCTGCCGGGAGGATAAAGTTGTACTCGACATGATATGCACCTCCTCCAATTCTGGTAAAAAAACTGGCGGGAAAGACGGAGGCCGACCTGTTTTGTGAATAAAAACAGATCAGGGCTTTCGGGTCTTCCCTCCTGTGTTTTTGGCATCCTTCCGAATCAGAGCCTAATATCTCAAATTAAAAAAATCTCTGTATTCCTGTCCCAGGGGAAATACTTTATAGACCAGGGCCTTAGGGTCAGGCAAAAGGTGAAGCTGCAGGAAATAATCCATTCCATAAACCAGAGATAAAAAAACCAGAACCGTCACCGTCAATATCTCTTTCCACTCTTTCCTTCTGATCATAGCCGGCCCTTCCCTTAACGCTATCATAAGGGTAAAAACTGCCATCAATCCTAAAATAAGCGTCCCTCCCTGCTTTCCTACCTGAATTCAAAAGAATGAGCGCTCAGGTTAGTTCTGTCTACCCGGCAGGTTACCTTGATATCAGCCTTAACTTGGGGGTACAATTGCCCCCAGTTGCCTTGTATTTTTTCCCACTGGGAGGGATGATGACGGTAGACCATTTGTCCCCATCCCATGATATCGCTATTGAGGCTCTGGGCTTTATCTATACAGGCCCGAACTTCTTTCCTGATTTCCCGAGCGGCAGCTATCTCCAGGTCCTGCCGCTGATAAAGCCCGATCAGCTTATTATCTCCTTGCTGTTCGTAAAAATTAAGCATCGCATTGATTTCGATATTCATCACCACCCGCCCGTTCTGAAAACGCGGGGTTTGCCGGCAGGTAAACTTGGCCGGCTCAAAGGCGACCCTTCCTTTGCCCTGAGGCATGTCGACCACCAGCAGCCCGCCTACATTCTTTACCGGGTATAGCCAGCGAAATCCGCGGCTTTCCCTTTCATTTAAAACTCCCACCATACGGCGCTCCCGAAAAACCGCGGTTTCGTGCAATTTTAAAATCGGGCCCGAGTCGGAAACAACTGTCGTCAACATGGGCAGAGTCGGATCAATCCCCGGGGTAGACAGCTTAAATATAAATTCCGCTATGCTGACGGAGACATAATTTCCCCGGTTAATTTCTGCAAAAGCCAGCATATCCTCCAGTCTGCGGGCAGAACACCCGGTAAGGGGGTTCTGGGCGGAAAAGACCTGGTCGGGCCTGGCGTTTTTAGCCACCAGCATAGTGGAATCCATACGCACATTACGATTACGGGCGAAAAAGTCAATTATCCGGGCCAGATCGCTGCGGGCCAGTTGCTCTCCTATAACCAGGCTGCCGGCATGGGACCAGAGCGGGATGCGGGGCATGATCAGGGTGATATTGCGGGCCGCTTCAGTTATGGTCCGGCCGGTACCGGTCAAAACTACGGTTTCCGGCTTTAACGGTTCGCCCTCGGCGATAGTAGAGGCAGTCTCCACCTGGACCGAAAGATGTATCTGCTCGTCATCCAATACATCAACTCCCATACCGGCTACAATAGCAGTATCGTTAACCTCAACCAGATTCCAGCAGCCGCCGCAGATCATAGTCAAAATTAAAATGAGGAGCACTGCGATTATATGTCTATACACAGGCCCACCTCACCAATATTTCCGGACTAGGTGCGGGAAGAGCACCCAGCATAGTCAGAAGCGTCTCTATAGGGTTATAGATATTCCAGCCGTAAAATTGGGCCAGGCCCAAATATACTCCGACCAGATAAAAACATAAGAAAACCGCCAGGGCATGGTAGTGCCGCTGCCGCAAGAGAGTTGGCAATTCCAGGACCGGAATCAAAATAAAGATAAAAATAAGAATCGTAAGCACGTTAAGCCTCCCTATGTCCTCCGCAGGCTCCGGGTCTGTTTAACGGAAGACGAAAGAATCGGCGGTGAGGTAAGTCCGGCGTATAAAAAACTTGACTTCCACCTCCGCCTGTATTCGAGGAAAAATTTCATACCAATCCAATTTAACCTGTTCCCAGGTATGGGGAGACGCAGTTTCCACTGCCCGGCCCCAGCCGAAAATATCACTGTCAAGTAATTGAGCCCGGGCAATGCTGGCATGGCATTGGCGAGTAATCTCCCGGCTGGCCAGTTCTTCCATCTTTTTAATATTTACCGGAGTTAAAACCTGGCCGATGGAGTTCTGTTCATAGAAGTTGCCTTCAGCATTGATTTCTATCTTTATTTTGATTTCGTCATCCTTAATTATTGTCTGACTTTGGCTCTGGGAACGGATTACCTCCAAACTTACCTTTTGTTGAGGATCAAGGGGAGAGGGGATAATAATTATTCCGCCCTGGGTTAAACCCGTTTTCATCCAGCGGTAGCCCTGGGTTTCATCTCTATTTAACGACCCTACCATTTTTTTACCTTTGAACGCGGCCGTTCCGTCAAGAGTAGGGATCATTTTATCTCCCTGTTTTACCAGGCTTACCTGGGGCACCAGGGGGTCTATTCCGGCCGTGGAAAGGGCAAACATAAATTCTCCCAGGCTTACCGCAGTGTATATGCCCAATTGTTTTTCCTGTGCGCGCAGCAAATCCCGTATACCCAAACAGGAATAAGGTTCCAAGGGGGTCTGGGACGACATTATTTCTTCGACAGTATTGCCGCGGGCGACGAAAATCCGGGCACTTTTGCGGACTTCAGGATCGCGGGATAAAATATCGACTATCAGGCTCAGATCCCGCTGAGCCAGGGTATCGCTTATAAAAAAGGCAGGAGCATGGGACCATAGGGCCTGCCGGGGAATAGACAGAGAAATATTGCGGGTGGCTTCACTGGCAGTCCGCCCCACACCGGAAACCGTTGTGAAAGGCACTTCTTTGCCGCTTTGCTCAGGGGGAAGCGGTTTGGCTAGCTGGATGCTTATTTTAATCTGCTCCCCTTCCAAATCAGCACCTATACCAAGAGCTGGGCTGGCGTCATTGACCTCTGTCGCCTGACACCCGGCCAGGGGCAGCAACAGTAGCATCAGCAGGCCCAAACCAAAGCGCCGCATCAGCCTTTAGACTCCTTCCCATCGGTGTTGAGGCGGGTCTGGTTTTGCATACCCTCCTGGTAAGGTCGCTTATACATCTTAAACCAGGGTCGCCGCACCACAATATCCGCTAATTCCTGAAGATTCAGCGGAGCGATTGGGGACAGATACGGCATCCCAAATGACGACAGGGAAACCATGCGGATCAGCATCAGAATAAATAGCACCATTATTCCCAAAAAGCCTAATAAAGCAGCGGCGAACAAAAAAGCGAAACGGGCTATGCGCACTATCATGGCGGCATTATAACTGGGGGAAACGAAAGAGGCGATTCCCGTAAAAGCTACTATCACTACCATGGGAGTGGAAACCAGGCCGGCTCGTACCGCTGCATCGCCGATTATCAAAGCTCCCACGATGCTGACCGCCGGACCTACGGCCCGGGGCAGGCGCAAACCGGCTTCACGCAGCAGTTCAAAAGTAAGCTCCATCAAAAGGGCCTCCACAAACGAGGGGAAGGGGACTCCTTCCCGGGAAGCGGCAATGGTAAGATATAATGCCGTAGGAACCATTTCCTGATGGTAGCTGATCACCGCCACATAAAGCGAAGGCAGAGTCAAGGCCATTAGGAAAGCGGCAAAACGGCCGATGCGAAAAAGGGAGGCCGGAATATAGTGGACATAATAATCTTCAGAAGAAATCCAGTAACGCGGGAACGAGGTCGGCAAGACCAGAGCCATGGGGGAGCCGTCTACTAAGATGCATATTTTGCCTTCCAGCATGTGGGCTACGGCCCGATCCGGTTTTTCGGTCTGTTCCGTCTGGGAGAAGATCGTGGATTTGTGATCCATAATCAACTCTTGGATATAATTGCTGTCCAAAATGGCGTCAATATCTATTGCCTGCAGGCGCCGGCGGATTTCATCCACTAATTGCGGGGAAGCGATAGTGTCAATATAACATAAGGCCACATCTGTCTTGGATATTCTTCCCATAACTATGCTTTCGATTTTAAAATGGCTGGATTTAAGGCGCCGCCGCATTAAAGCGGTATTAAAACGCAGGGTTTCAACAAAACCTTCCTTAGGACCGAATATGACCAGTTCGTTCTCGGGGGTGGTTACATTACGGGTATTCCAGAACCGGGTGCCTGCCACCAGGGCCCGGTCATAGCCGTCAATCAAAATAACGCTATCGCCGGAACTTATAGCATGGATAAGGGCCTCAAAGGTTGATATGCCTTGCTTTAATTCAGCGATGTTTACTATGCACTGCTCTACGGCGGTCAACAGGTCGGGCTGCTCCAGCTTATTCCCAGGCTCTCTGGTCATCTCCACTTCCAACTGCAGGGATTTAATAATATTGTCGTCCAGCATCTTACGCTGCGCCAGGCCGTCGAAATAAACTATCAAACAGCGGGTGGCGGGATCGTGGCCTATCAGCAGCTCCCGAAAAACGGCATCGGAGCAGCGCTGCAGCAAAGTCTGGAGCTGATTTAGGTTCTCTTTTATATCGGTGGACAGAGGCCGGGATATTATTGCTTGCGGCTCTTTAACCGGGCTGTTTTCCCTTTTTATAAAGCGCATATCTACTCCTGCTATTTAAAATTAAAGTATCTCCTGAATTAGTTTAAACAGAGTGGGTACATTTATACGGGTTCCAGGTCTGGAACTTTACTGTTTAGCTGCTGCTTCGGGGACGGACTCGGGGCTTTCGAGTTCAGTATTCTGTTCTACCGGCCGCTTGAATAAGGTGATGATAAAAATCAGCAGAGGGATAAGTAATAGAAAAAAACCGTAAACCGGAGGCAAAACCCGTTCTATTACCAGATTGAGCTCTAAAATATTGGGACTTAGCATAACCGAGCCTACCCCGATAATCAGTGCCGTAGGTGCGGCCAGAAAACGGTAATCATGAAGGTGAAAAACCTTTTGGATGGTGTAGCAGGTCATGAACCACCAGATGGTTATAACGCCAAAAATGCCCAATATCCAGATTCCTATAAAAATAATGTCTATATTCTGAATAAAATCGCCGATGCTTATCAAGCGTATGCTTACAAACGTGGGAAAGATAAAAAGATTGACGTTTTCTCCGCCCAGGACCACGATGGTAGCCAGGGTGGTTAACAGCATAACCAGGACATAACTTACCATGGCTTGAATCATAGTTGCCGTCAGGTGCTGAGGCTGGTTAAAATGATAGCCCAGTGTAAGCACCGGCATCATATGCAGCAGGGCTATGGCGGCAAATTGTAATCCCTGGGCAAAATCCCGCCCGCTCATATAGCCGAAAGGCTGCAGATTGCTGAAATCATGGTTGTGAGTGATGGTCAGAAATAGCATCAGCAAGGTAAATGGGAAACCCACATAGGAAATTATTTCTATCATACGGGCTATATTGATAAGCCCGGACTTGATCCCGGCAAAGCTGGCGACAAGTATCAGCCCGATAAAGACACTGATCGGAGTACCGGGAAGGACATTGGTTTCAATAAAATCCACGAAGAGGCGCAAGGCGAAACTGCTGGCGAGGATAAAGAACGGTATATACAAAATGGCGACGGCTTTCCCCCCCCATCGGCCCAGGTGTTCTTCCAACAGGACAGGAAAGGGCTGCCGGCTTTTTTTGATAATAGCCGTATAAATATAAATAACCATGCTTCCTGGTATCAGAGAAGCAACTATCGCCAGCCAGGCATTATTCTCCAGCGGAGCAGCCACCAGTCTGGGTACGATAAGGAAAGCCATGGGGACAGCCATGAGCGATAACATGCAGTAAAGCTGAAACCTGTTGATTTTATCCATATCTCCCACCTATATAAAATTTAAATCTGTTTTTTATTCTTACCTAAAGCCGTAAATATTATGGCTGAAGCGACCCCTAATTTATTAGAGTGATATACGTATTTAATTAAAGTAGGGATTATTGCGGCGGAGCTCTTTTAAAAAAAGCCATTCTGCCTTAGCGGGAATTTTTTATAAGCTGGTAGGGCAAATTGAAAAGGAGCTTAAATCCCGGTAATAAGGGATTCTAAAAAAATTCATACTTTGATGGTAAAAAGTGAATAAAAGGGTATTTTGAGTTATATACTATCACTGAGAAATAAAACAGCATTTTCAAGTTTTCAAAAAAGGAGGGATAATTGTAAAATGAAAGCAACAGGGATCGTACGCCGCATTGACGACCTGGGCAGAGTCGTTATTCCTAAGGAAATACGCAGGACTTTACGCATTCGCGAGGGTGACCCTCTGGAAATCTTTGTTGACCGTGAAGGTGAAGTTATTTTAAAGAAATATTCTCCCATAGGAGAACTGGGGGATTTTGCTAAAGAATATGCAGACTCGCTGCACGAGACCATCGGTCACATCTCCATGATAGCTGACCGGGATGTTATCATAGCGGTGGCTGGCGCCAACAAAAGGGAGTTCCTGAGTAAAGCTATCGGGCCTGCTGTAGAACGGGCTCTGGAAGAGAGAACTACCTTGATCATGAATGAATTGCAGCCGGCGGATGACGATAGTGTATATGTGATTCAGAATGATGACCGTGAGTATACCATTAAATCACAGGTCATTGCACCTATCATCACCCAGGGCGACCCTATCGGGGCGGTAATCATCGTTACCAAAGATGCGGGAGTAAAATTGGGTGATATGGAGGTTAAACTAGCTGAAACCGCCGCTGGTTTTCTGGCTAAACAGATGGAACAGTAATTGCGTTTAAGCAAAGAGCGGTCTTATATTAATAGTATAAGATCGCTCTTTTTTATGGGACGGATTAGAAAGAAACAGCCAGCCTCTGCTGAGAGATTAATAATTCAAACTGACGTGTGATATAATAAAGCTCACGAACATTGGGGAGGAACAAAATGGAGACGAAGAAAAATTTCCTCCGGGGAGCCCTGGTCTTGAGCATTGCCGGAGCAATCAGTAAAATTCTGGGGGCGGTTTATCGCATCCCGCTGGCTCGTTTGCTGGGGGGGGAAGGGATGGGCCTTTATCAAATGGCCTATCCTATATATACAACCATACTGGCCCTGGCCACTGCCGGGGTGCCGGTAGCCATATCAGTGCTGGTATCCCGTAAAGAAACGGAAGGATATACCGGGGACAGCCGCAAGATATTCCGGGTGTCACTGCTGGTACTCTTTATATTCGGGATAGTCTTAACCCTCCTGGTTATGCAGTCAGCTCATTTTATAGCCAATAATATATTAAAGGAACCGCGGGCCTATTATCCTATTCTGGCGGTAGCCCCGGCTATTTTCTTCTCCGGACTGATGTCGGTTTTCCGGGGTTATTTTCAGGGGCATCAATCTATGCTGCCCACAGCTGTCTCCCAGGTTTTGGAGCAGCTCTTCCGAGTGACGGCAGTGCTGATTTTAGCCTTTTTCTTCTTCCCCCGCGGTCTGGAATACTCTGCTGCCGGGGCTACTTTCGGTGCGGTGGTAGGAGGCATAATCGGATTAATTGTGCTGAGCATCTATTATTTGCATTTTCATGCCAAAAATAGGAGACAGGGACAGATGCTGCAATATTCAGGCGCCAGTTCCATGGAACTGGCCCGGGAAATGATTACCCTGGCTATCCCCGTTTCTTTTGGCGCCGTGGTCCTGCCTTTGGTGCAGATGCTGGATGCCGTCATTGTTCCCGGTCGCCTGATGGCTATAAACTACAGCACCTCCCAGGCCACCGCTTTGTATGGTCAACTCTCCGGCATGGCTGCTGTGCTCATCAGTCTGCCTACCATTTTTACCATTTCCATTGCCACCAGCCTGGTGCCGGCGGTATCCGAGGCTCTGGCCCTGAGTGAACGGCGGCTCTTAAACTCACGCATCAACAACGCCTTCAGGGCTGGTATGCTGATATCCTTTCCCTGTGCCGCCGGGTTATATATACTGGCTTTTCAGATATGTGATTTACTTTATGCCACCCCGGAAGCTGGCCTGCCTCTGGAACCACTGGCTTTTTCCTGTATTGTACTGGCCGCCTTTCAGCTTTCCAGTGCCGGGCTGCAGGGTATAGGACACCCTGAGATAGCCATGCGCAACCTGATTATAACCGGCATACTTAAGGTAATCTTTAACTATAGCCTTACCAGTGTACCCATGCTGAACATCCAGGGTGCGGCTATAGGCACCGTGACTGCTTTCTTGGTCGGCTCCCTGCTCAATATGTTTTATCTTAAGAAGTTGACGGGCATGAACTATGAAAACGGCCGGCTGGTAAAGATAGGGCTGGTGACTGTGGTTATGGCTGTGGGAGTAAAATTCTCCTATCAGGGTATGGTAGGAGTAGATATCAACTCGCACATCGCTACTCTGCTGGCAATAACAATCGGCGTAGGCATATACGGAATATTGCTGCTGCTGCTTAAAGAATTGGATCTTGATATGGTGAAGAGAATCGTAAGGAGTTAACTGATTCAAGGCTTATGCCTACTATTTTCATAGGTGCTTGTGGCCGTAGCCTGTTAATATGAAAATAGACGCCCCCTTCGAGGACAACTGATGCTCGTTATACTCGCAATTAAGGACGCAGATTACGCAGATCAACGCAGATTCATTATAAAAAGACGCGGAACTCGCGGAATATCAGGGAACTGGGGGATTACTTCAATACTTGCCAGCAGCTTTCCCAGCCTTGGCGGTTAAATATAAAAATGGATAACCCCAGTTATCCCCACCTTAATTCAAAATTAAGAATTCAAAATTAAAAATTTCCCCGTCTGCTTTCAGGCTGTAGAGATAGTTATTTTCTTAATTGAAGGAGGAGTTGCAATGAGTGATGCGGGTCAGGCCATAGATGAGCTGATTGAGGTAATGGACCGGCTGCTGGGACCGGAAGGTTGTCCTTGGGATCGGGAGCAGACCCATGAGTCCCTGATACGTTATCTGATTGAGGAAAGCTACGAAGTTATTGAAGCTATAAACGAAAAGGATATGCATAAACTGCGGGAGGAACTGGGAGACTTATTATTACAGGTAGTCTTTCATACCGCCCTGGGTCGAAAGGAAGGATATTTTGACTTCAGTGATGTAGCTGCCGGAATAAGCCGAAAAATGATAAAGCGCCATCCTCATGTCTTCGGAGATGCCAAGCGGCTGGAAACCGGGGATGATGTTATGGAGGTCTGGGAGGGATTTAAGCGTCAGGAAGGCAAAAAATATCTCCTGGAGGGTATACCCAAAAATCTGCCGGCCCTTATGCGGGCCCAAAAACTTCAAGAAAAAGCAGCCCGGGTGGGCTTCGACTGGCCTTCTGTGGATGGAGCTGTGGAAAAGTTCAAGGAAGAAGTGGACGAGCTGGGTCAGGCTACGAATAAGAAAGAGGAAATAGAAGAATGGGGCGATATTTTCTTTGCTCTGGTAAATGTTGCCCGTCTGCAAAATATAGAACCGGAGCAGGTGCTACAGGCCAGCAATGACAAGTTTACCAGGCGCTTTAACTACATAGAGAATCAAATTAAGAGCCAGGGTAAAGATTTCCCGGAGGTGAGTCTGGAAGAAATGGACTCTATATGGGAAGAAGCCAAGACTAAAGGGCTATAAAGACAGGGAAATAAAGATTAATTTATATCTTTTCACCGGGAAAAGAAGGATAATCTCGGCAAACAGCGAATAAGCCAGTTAATACACGTTTAAGGAGGGATACATGATTGAATAAAACAGATCTGATAGCTCACGTAGCCTCAAAGGCCGATATGACTAAAAAGGACGCTGAGCAGGTGGTTAACGCTTTTTTTGCAGCGATTGAAGATGCCTTAAAGGTCGGAGACAAAGTGCAGCTGATTGGTTTCGGCACATTTGAAGTAAGAGACCGCCAGGCCAGGAAAGGGAGAAACCCTCAGACCGGAGATGAAATTGACATTCCGGCTACCCGGGTTCCTGCTTTCAAGGCTGGTAAAGCATTAAAAGACTCTGTAAGTTAAAATGCGTTTGGACAAATATCTTAAGGTGGCGCGTATCATCAAAAGACGTACCGTTGCCAGAGATTTTGCGGCCAATGAAAGAGTTTTGATCAATGGGAAAATGGCCAAACCTTCCAGTGAAGTAAAAAAGGGAGATATTATTGTACTCCAGATAGGAGACAAAAGTACCACTTTTGAAGTACTGGACATAAAGGAAAATGTAAAGGCCACGGAAGCTAAAAATTTATACCGCATAGTAGAATAAAGCCAAATAAGGGGGACGTCCCTTCGGTGAGCCGACACTGGCCCACTGAAGGGACGTCCCCTTATTTATCACTAATCTGCTGACCTCCCCTCCTATATTCCAAAACTTCAGTCATAAACCCCCTATGCGGTTGCATATTGTTAAATAGCTTAAAGAAGGAGGCGGGTACCGTGGCAGACCATTCCTTGACTCTGGTAAACCGAAACAATATGCAGCTCAGCGGAATCAAGAATGTAAATACCTTTGACGAAGACGAAATAATTTTGGAAACTGAATTAGGTTACCTTTGCATTTTGGGACAGGAACTTCATGTCAGCATGTTAAACCTGGAACAGGGAAAAGTAGCCCTGGAAGGTACGGTTAACAGTGTGGAATATAGAACTCAGGGAACTGACATCAAAACTAAAGGAAAAAACATCCTTAACCGGCTGCTGAAGTAACCTTTGATCTGGTCACGCCTGCTGCCGGGCCAGGTGAGAATGCCGTCGGCAAAGGTTAAGCAACCCGGTTCGGGTCCAGAAAATTTATTTTTTGCCGCCTGATGCGGAAAGTTAACTACCGGGTCCGGGAAGTATAATCAGTTGCATTTACGGGACAGACGGTTAAGGCAATTGAGCTGAAGCTGCCTGTTTCATGGCTGCGGGATAGACGATTCCATAAGGCATTTCCTGAAAGCAGCCTATGTCAAGGGAGGAGGCTTTTTTGACCAGTTTACTGGGACAGCTGGAAACCTTTATCTTGACCCTGATACTGGGTTTAGTTACCGGGACTATCTTTCACTTCTACCAGACTGTCATCCGGGCCGTCCGGCTATCACGCTACGTATTATATGTGCTGGACTTTTCCCTGTGGATAATTATCATTGTTCTTGTCTTTTTAAGCATGCTGTTTATCAACCAGGGAGAAATGCGGATTTACGTTTTTATAGCCCTGTTTTTGGGAATCCTCATATATTATCGCCATTTTGCCCGCCGTATTGATGCCGGTGTATTCAGGGCAGCCGATGCAACTATCACCGTCTGTGCCGCCTGTTGGCGGGGAAGTAAAAAAATGTTTTCCTGGATGGGCCGACAGCTAAGCCGGCTCAAACCCCGACCGGAAGAGCCGCCGCCTGATTCCCCTGATTAAAAAAGCTCAGATCCGATCTGGGGGATTACACGGTTATGGCAGCTATTTAATAAATTTCCCTAAAAAAGAAGGATTTGTTTTGACTCTTCCCGAAGATAAGTTATACTAAATTTGTCCACAGATTGTGGAAAAATTGTGGATAGAGTTGTTAAGGTTATGCATATTGAGATCCGGGGAGCCGAAAAACTCAGCTTCAGAGAAAGACAAGTAGTGGTGATGAAAGAAATGGGTAAAAGCACGGAAGAGATATCCAGAACTCTTAAAATAAGTGCCAGCACCGTTGCTACTCTTTATAATCGTGCCCGTTCCAAGGGGTATGAAGTGGTTATCGTGCTTCCGGGTGATGTGCTTGGTCTCTTTCAGGAGGAGGTTGACGATAATGAGCAATAAACACGGTAGATCTCCCCTTAAATTAGTTTTGGCCGGGATAATGGTGGTGGTGCTGCTCCTGCCCATAGTCCCACGGATAAAAACCATATGGGATTTGAATCACCAGATGGAGCAGCTGGAGAATCAAAAAACTGAATTGCAGTCGGTCAACCGGGATTTGGAAGAAGAACTGGAGCAAGCCAGTTCCATGGCTACGGTAGAAAAAATTGCCCGTGAGCAACTGGGTATGGTGAAGCCGGGCGAAACTCGCATAATTGAAGTTCGGCCTTAAAAACCGGGTATAATGATATGAAAACCAAGGTTGATGTTGACTAGTTATCTGGCATTTAATACAATTAATCTAGCATATATTGAGGGGGACATCATTTTCTATGCCTATTGAACAAAGCAATATCAAACCTGGTGATCTGGTAGAAGGCAAAGTTCAAGGAATTACCAATTTTGGAGCTTTTGTTGAACTGCCGGGCGGATCGGTTGGACTGGTGCATATTTCGGAAATAGCAGATACCTATGTCCGCAATGTAAAGGATTTTATTCAGGAGGGTGATACGGTTAAGGTTAAGGTACTTAATGTGGACGGCAAAAAAATTGGTTTATCAATTAAACAGGCTGCGGTTCGAGAGAATAAACCACCTGCCAAACCCCCAGTCCGCAACCGCGCTACAGACAGGTATAGAAGCAATACCCAGCCAAATAAGGCTCCCATGGGCGAGCTCAGCTTGGATGATAAAATAACCAGGTTTTTAAAGGAAAGCGACGAAAGGATGCAACCCCTCAAAAACCGGATGGAACCCAAAAAACGTAATCGCTTTGTATAAAGAGATCAGGGCAAGCAAATTGTTAGAAAGGCCATGTTTTATTGAAACATGGCCTTTTGGGACGATTAGGCCTGAATGCTTTTGGCCCCGAGTTTTATGCCGGGTTTGGCATTAACCCGGCATGGCCCGAAAGATCGCAACCAAGAATGAAAATAGTCCTACGGTTTCGCTAGTTTTTTGACGCGGAATTCAGGGAATTCAGAAGGAAGGACGCGGAAGAAAACTTTAAAGTCCGCTTATTCCCTTAAAAGATTCCGCGGTTTCCGCGTCTAATAAATCTGCGTAATTTGCACCCTTAATTGCGAGTATAACGAGTATCAGTTGTCCTCGAAGAGGGCGTCTATGTTCTAATTAGCCTGCTTCTTACCCAAAGGACTTGGCCAGTTCCGGCAGTACTTCCTTGAGATCAGCCACCATGGCGTAATCAGCCATCTGCAGAATGCTGGCGTTTTCATCCTTGTTTACAGCCATTATGGTATCAGCGTCACGTATGCCTACCGTGAACTGCACCTGTCCGGATACACCCATTATTATGGCCAGCCGGGGCTTGCATATCTTACCTGACAAACCCACTATCCGGTCTTCCGGGAACCATTTTCTATCAGTTGCCACCGGCTTCGAACAGGCTATCTCGCCTCCCAGGCTTTTAGCTATTGATTCAGCCCAGTGCAAATCCTCTTCTTCCATGCCCTGGCCGACGATCACCAGGATCTCGGCTGCTCCTATGTCCACCGTGTCTCCCGTTTTGGGTCGGCCTGCAATCACTTTCAAAGGTGATGCTGCTGCTGTGATTTCCAAATCCTGGATGCTGCCGCCTTCCTTAGCTGGTGCTGCTTCAAAAGAACGTGGCGCCAGGGCTATGACCTGCCGCTTACTCTCTATCTGCTGGGTGGCAATAACCGACCCGCTCAAAGCATTCCGGCGGCACTGAACTTTTCCGTCCACCACTGCCAGGCCGGTTACGTCAGTCAGGCAGCCGGCCTGAAGTTTTTGCGCCAAACGGCCGGCGAGTTCTTTGCCCCGGCGGTTGGAAGCCAGAATCACAATTGAGGCATCCAATTTTTCTGCTGCCTGCTCCAGCGCTGCCGCCACCGAGGCGGTATCAGCCGGATTAATGTTCTCATTTTTTATATGGAAGGTTGCGGTTCCCTTACTTGCCATTTCAGCTGCCTGTTCATCATTGTTAAGGCAAAGTCCTTTTACTTCTGAAGAACAGCCCTGAGCCAGAATTCCGGCTGCGGTGAGCAGCTCTAGGGCTAAAGAACTCTTTTCGCTGTATATCAATATCGCTGCCATATTTTATTACCTCCCTATAAATCCATTGGCCTGTAAAGCTGCCACCAACTCACCTGCACTGTTAAGAAAAATCCGTTTGCGATCGGTTTCCGGCGCCAGGGCACTCAGGGTCATGACGGTCTTTTCCCCTGACAGTTCTATATCCAGATCGCCTAATCCCAATATCTCTTGGGGTTTTCTGCCTGCCTTCAATATCTGAGTAACGGAAGGAATACGCGGCTCATTGCTGTCACCCAGGATACTCACTGCGACGGGCAGCTGTACCTCCAGCAATTCTTCTTCGTCTTCCAGCTGGCGGGTGATTTTAGCGGTTTGGCCCTCCAACAGAATCGAGCTGGCGTATCCTACCTGAGGAAGCCCTAAGAGTTCAGCTACCCGGGAACTTACTTGCCCGGAGTAATTATCACTGCTGCCTTCTCCGAACAGCAATATCCCTACATCATCCATCTTTTTTACAGCCGCGGCCAGCACGCCGGCAATCTTTTCGCTCTCAAGATCATTAAGCTTATCGTCTATCACTAAACAGGCTTCATCTGCTCCTATTGCCAGGGCTTCCTTAACTGTTTCCTCAATCTCCTCATTCCCTGCGGATAATACAATTACATTGCTCTGGCTGGACTCTTTCAACTGAACCCCCGCTTCCAGGGCATTTTTATCGATTTTCCCAATAGTATAGGATACTCCTTCCAGGACGGGCTCGCGATTCCTTATCCTAATCTGCTGTATATCCGGCACCTGTTTGATAGCCACCACTATATTCATTCTCTTTACCCCCTTGTATAAAGTTTATGATTGTTCTTATATTCATCCCTGTGCTCATATATTCATCACTCTCCTCCCTAGCTTTATAATACCTGATATCTCAGACATACCCAGGTATTTTTTATAGAAAAATCCGCGCTTTGGGACCGACTGGGACTGGGTATACATCCCGCAATGAGCACCGCAGTCGAAAGGGGCGATGCCCCACTTATACCATATTTTGGATCGACAAAGGAATAATTATTTTTTATAATAACTGCATGTGATTGAGCCAAGAAGGCTTGATTGATCAATAAAATTGTTAAAGCTGTTAAATCGGATATTTAGATAAGTTAACCACGAAGGTTGAAAAAACCCGCAGTAGCTGGGGTTTCTTCCTGCGTGGTTTTTTATTTGAAAGGGTAAAGTGATAGCTATGATTTTTTACGTATCTATTTGGACATGTGATATCAGCTATGAGAAATTTTTGCTGGATTCATCTTAATAAACAATATACAGAAAACAAATCAAAAAATCTTAATTGAGAGAGGGAATAAGAAAAAATGAAGAAAAAGCTGGCTTTAATACTAATGTGCTTACTGCTGGTTTTATCTGCGTCCGCTTGCTCCAATAAAGGAGAAAATGCTCCGCCGGCCGGCTCCAATAGGCAGCAATCTTCTGCCGCCATAACCTTTAGCGATCTGGCCGGACGCAGGATTGAGCTGGAATTCCGGCCCGAAAAGTACATCGTAGCCAACTATATTGCCAACTTTCTCATGGTCGGCGGGGCCGAAAGCCTGGACCAGGTAGTGGGCATGACTTTCGACGGCTGGGAAGATACCCGATTTGGTGAATATACCGTATTTACCCAGGCCTTTCCCCGTATGCTGGGCGGTGAAGGCGGGATTACCAGTATTGGGGGCTATCATGACGATATTTTAAATGCGGAGCTGATCGTTTCGCTGAAGCCGGATATTATTCTGATGAGCAATTCGCAATTTACCGCCAACAACCAGAGCATCGCCGCTTTTGAAGCTGCCGGGATCAAGGTTGTCGTGCTGGACTATCACGCGCAAAAGCTGGAGAACCACAGCAGAAGCACGGAGATATTAGGGAAGCTGCTGGGCCGGGAAAAAGTCGCCCAGGAGCAGATTGACGCTTATGTCCAGGCTATCAATGATGTCAAAGCGAGAATCGCCGCCCTGCCTGCCGAAAAAAAGCAAAAGAAAGTCTATGTGGAACTCGGCAACAAAGGGGTGGGGGAATACGGTAACAGTTACGGCAATTCCATGCTTTGGGGAGGAATTATCAACAACCTGGAGGCCAAAAATCTGGCAGGAAACCTGCAAGCCGGTTATGCCCCGCTGGATAAGGAATTAGTCCTGACTTCCGATCCGGACACCATTTTTATCGGCGGTTCCATCTGGTCCGGGGACACCAAGGGCGACCAGATGCGAATGGGATTCACCGTTGACGAAAATACGGCGCAGGCGCGCCTGAAAGGTTTTGCCCAAAGACCGGAATGGAAGAACCTGACTGCGGTCAAAAATGGCGAAATTTACGGCATTGACCACGGCAGTCTGCGCAATATGATTGATTATACCTTTACCCAGTATATGGCCAAGGTGATTTATCCCGATCTGTTTAAGGACCTGGACCCGGAAAAGACCATGAACGACTACTATGCCAAATATCTGCCGGAGTTAAAATATACCGGAACCTTTATGATTAAACTGAAATAGCCCTGAATTTGGAGATTCCAGGGAAATTTCCCCGGGTAATGGCTTCCTTGGAGGCTTGGTTGAACAACAATTTAAAAAGGAATTTATAATTTTGCAGCAAAATAATCCTGTCTGTACAAGTATCTATACGGATATTAATAAAAGCCGGATTATCATCAGCCTCTGTTCCCTGGCGGCACTTTTCCTGGCGGTAATTGCCGATTTGGCCGTGGGTTCGGCTAATATCGGCGTCCAAGCCATCTTAACGGCCTTGTGGGCAGGTCCCGGTGCGCAAACCGTTAACACCGTCGTGCTGTGGGACATACGTCTGCCCATGACGCTTACCTGCATTTTTGTAGGGGGCTCCCTGGGCGTAGCCGGCCTGCAGGTTCAAACCATTACCAATAATCCGCTGGCAAGCCCGTATACTCTGGGGATCTCGGCCGCCGCCAGTTTTGGGGCGGCTATTTCCATCACCGTGGGCTTTGCCGTCGCCGGCTATTTATGGCTGGGGACTTCCCTCTTGGCGTTTTTATTGGCCATGCTGGTTTCCATGTTGATCTTCTTTATGGGAAAGCTCAAAGGTATGTCCACCACCACTTTGATTTTAACCGGTATCATTATGAACTTCTTTTTTTCAGCCTTGCAGCAGTTTCTGCAATACCGGGCCTCCGCTGAAATTGCCCAGGTCATTTCCAGTTGGACTTTCGGCAATCTGGCCCGTTCCACCTGGACCAGCGTTGCCGTCAATGGGGTGATGCTGGTGTTCGGTTCACTGCTGCTGTTGGGGTGGTCGTGGAAACTGACGGCCTTGAGCGCCGGGGAGGAAAGGGCCTATAGCCTGGGGATCAATGTGGAAAAGCTGCGTTTCGGCGTGTTTGTGATCAGTGCTTTTTTGATTGCGGAAGCGGTGGCCTTTATCGGCACCGTGGGTTTTGTGGGATTGGTCGCTCCCCATTGCGCCCGCCTTTTGCTGGGAGAGGACCAGCGGTATCTGCTGCCTCTCTGCGCTTGCTTCGGCGGGCTGCTGATGCTGCTTTCTTCCGTGGTATCCAAACTGATGTCGGTGGGTTCCATGCTGCCGGTGGGAATTGTCACCTCCATCGTCGGGGTCCCGTTTTTGTTTGTTCTTTTGTTAAGGTATAAAGGGTAACCGAAAAAGCCGTGGATAACCCGATGGATAAAGCCTGTTGGCGTTATTGAACAGAAAGGAACGAAACCATAAAATGCTGCAGCTCAGTATTGAAAATTTACAGGTTAAATACGGCAGTCAAGTAATTATCGACCATGTTTCCGCCAGGTTTAACGGTGGAAACATGACCGCTGTCATTGGAAAAAACGGGGTTGGCAAAACAACCTTGATCAAGGCCATCGCCAAATTGGTCAGGCGCGGCGGTACGGTCCGCCTGTATGATGAGAAGCGGAACTATTCGAGCCAGGATATCGCCTATGTGCCGCAAATGGGCAACGCGGCAGCCCGCCTGACCGTATTTGAAATGGTGCTTTTAGGGCTGGTCAAAGATTTGCGCTGGAAGGTGGGAGAAGATCAAATCCAGGCGGTGACCGACGTTCTCACCCGCTTAAACCTGCTGGCTCTAAGCCAAAAACCGTTCCATCAGTTGAGCGGCGGGCAAAAGCAGCTGATTTTCATGGCCCAGTCTTTGGTCTCCCATCCCCGGGTATTATTGTTGGACGAACCGACCAACGCCCTGGATTTAAGGCATCAGTTGATCGTGATGGATCAGGCCCGAAGTTATACGAAAGAAACCGGGGCCATTACGATATTTGTGGTCCACGACCTGATGCTGGCCTCCAGGTACGGCGATAACATGATCCTGCTGGACGATACCCAAATCAAAACCCAGGGCCCGCCTCAGGAGGTGCTGCGGCCCGACCTGCTGGAAAGCGTGTATCATGTGAAGGTGGATGTGGAAAAAAACGGGCGGGGATATTTTAATGTGACTCCGATTGCCCCGATCTGAAGGAAGCAGGTTGCAAGAAACTGTAAAAGGATGGAACTGGGATAATAATGAAAAGGGGAGTTGAAGCGGAAATGAATACGGCGCTCGGAGTAATCCGAAAACGCTGGGATGACCACGCCCAATCTTATGATGACTTAAATCAGCAATATTCCGGAAGGGAATGGATGAAAGTATTGAAGACCTATTTGGGCCAAAATGAGGATATTGATGTGGTGGATGTGGGCGGAGGAACGGGTTTCTTGTCCCTGTACGCGGCCGGGCTCAGCTATAAAAGGTGCCATTGCGTGGATCTGTCCGCAGGTATGCTGGCAATCGCCCAAAAACATGCCGGACAAAACAATCTGAGCATCAACATTATCTGCAGTACCGCGGAAAATCTGCCCTTCCCCGACAACAGCGTGGATGCGGTTATAAACCGGTGGCTGCTATGGACGCTGCTGGAGCCTCAGGTTAGCTTAAAAGAATGGCGGCGGGTGCTGAAACCAAACGGGAGATTGCTGTGCTTTTGCACGGTGGGTGAAAATGAAAAGGATGCGCCGCAAAGCGATCATTACACCAAAGAAGTGGAAGATATCCTGCCTTTAAAATACGCTGTGAAAGAAACGCTTATCCGGGTATTACAGGAGGCGGGTTTTGTCGACGTGGAGGGGATCGCCTGCCCCCAGTTGCTTTCCCATGATCCCCAACGCCTGACCTGGTATTTAATAAAGGGGAGAAAGGAATAATCATGGAACAACGGCAAAGAATCAGGGATTACTGGAATCTCAGAGCGGAGGGATTTTCTCTCAGCAATATTGATCAACTGAAAACCGACCAGAAAGATATCTGGCTTGACCTGCTCCAACGCTATGCGCCGGCCCAAGAAAAATTGAAATGTCTGGACGTGGGCTGCGGGCCCGGTTTTTTGGCCATATTGCTGGCCCAGTGCGGACACCAAGTTTTTGCGGTGGACTATACGGAAAATATGCTGGAATACGCTCAAAAAAATGCGCAGGCCGTAAATGTGCGGATTCGCCTGCAGCGGATGGATGCCCAAAAGCTGCTCTTTGAGGACGAGAGCTTTGATTACATTGTTTCCAGGAATCTTACCTGGAATCTGGAATATCCGGAAGAAGCCTATAGAGAGTGGCTGCGAGTGCTTAAGCCCGGGGGCAGGATGGTTAATTTTGACGGCAACCATTGCCTTCATCATCATCATGACCTTTACCGGGAATACAGAGAGTCCGGCGCCTATATTGATCCCCACAAAAAGGAATTTGTCAAAGATGTGGATCTGCACATCATGGATGAAATCTCTAAAAAATTGCCGCTAAGCCGCATTGAGCGCCCGGCCTGGGATACCGCCTTCTTTATCGGCGCCGGGGTGAAGAAAATAATCCTGGATATTGAAAGAGCCGTATTCGTCGCCCCAAGCGATCAAAGAAAAAAATCGGTGATAAAGAGTTTCTGTATCTGTGTGGAAAAATAAAAGACGGCGGGAATGGCTGATTATTATCCGTTTCGAACGCTTGGTACCCAAGAATGAACCCGCCCCCAATCTCAGGAGAAACTCGCGGTG
>DHCD01000031.1:14422-24703 GCA_002398105.1 Syntrophomonas sp. UBA4911 | reverse complement strand
TGATATTGGGTCGGAAATTTGCGTTTCATTACTGTCTTGAGTTCATCAATTACATAGGATGGTAATACAATGGTATGTTTTCCGGTGAGAGCATCAACTAATTTACGCATAGCCGGGGTGGGGAAAAGATATATTGAAATGAGGATGTTTGTATCAATCATTATCCGCATAACGTTTTTCCCATATTTCTTTTCTTATTTCATCCACCATATCCACCACATCTTGCTCGTTTTTCAAACCAAGCCGTTCAGCTTCACCTTCAAATGCCTTTTGCATATTCATAAAAGCTACTTTGGCAGCATTAGCAAAAATAATCTTATCACCGTCTTCAATAAAAATTACCTTATCACCGTCTTTTAAGTTAAGTTTTTTGCGAATGTCAATAGGAATTGTGATCTGACCTTTGCTTGTAATTTTAGCAACCTCCATTTTTAACATCCTCCCTTTCCTTACTTTCCTTACTTGTATTATACGTTTTTCCCCGGCAGAATATCAATCCCGGTTGCTTGCAAATATATTTCCTTTACACCCCAGCCATAATGAAAATAGCCTAACAGTTCTGCTAAATTTTTGAGGCGAGTTCAGGGAAAAATTTTCCGCGTCGGTTCTTTTGTGAATCTGTTTCTATTTACTTACTAAAAAAGGTATGGGAAAATATTCTACAACATCCTGTCATCCTATTGTTAAGGAGATGCCTAAAATGAGATATGCAGCCATTGATGTCGGCAGCAACTCCTGCCGTCTGCTGGTAGCGGATATAATAAACGGTCAAATTAAGCCTGTGTGTAAGGATTTACAAAGTACCCGGCTGGGGGCCGGGGTAAATGCCGGTCATAAGCTTGGGCCTGAAGCCATGGAAAGAACCTTTGACTGTCTTAAAGATTATAGGGCCCGGATAGAGCGGCTGCAAGTGGATTCCTGCCGGGCGGTTGCCACCAGTGCCGTGCGTGAAGCTTTGAACCGGGAAGAGTTTCAGGCCCGGGTAAAGGATGGGTGCGGCCTGGCTCTGGAAGTTATAAGCGGGGAAGAGGAAGCCAGGCTGAGTTATCAGGGAGTAAAAGAAGGCCTGCCTCTTGAGCAGGTACCGCTGGTGGCAGATTTGGGAGGGGGAAGCTGTGAATTCAGGGTGGAAGAAGACCATGAGCGCTTCTCACTTTCCTTGCCCCTGGGGGCGGTACGGGCAACGGAAGCAGATCTGTCCATAATAGATATAAAAGCTGTTTTGGCCCCGGTAGCTGCCCATAGTGACCGGTTAAAAAGATATCCTCTGGTATTGGTCGGAGGAACCGCTACCACTCTGGTGGCAATAAAGCTGGCACTGGCAATCTATGATCCCCGGCAGGTGCATGGTCAGACTTTGTATCGGGAGGAAGTGGCCGATCTTTATGATAGGCTGATGCTTACCCCTCTTGACCTGCGCCGCCGTCTGCCCGGCCTGCAACCGGAAAGAGCCGATATTATTCCCGCCGGCGCCAGAATTGTACTGCTCATAATGGATGCTTTGGGTCGCCAGGAAATCAGGGTCAGTGAAAGTGACATACTGGAAGGGATTATTAGCCGGCTGCATAGGGGGAGCTGATGCTCCCCCTATGGCCCTATGCATTCTTAAAGCACGTCCTCCCCGCTAATTCAGTGTGCTTTTAGCGGTAATCCGCGAACAGCAGCGGAAATAGCGGGATAAGGAGATACGGCTCTATTAAAAAATATGGAATTGCTTTGCGTCTATTCTCTTCTTATTCCCCTACCGGGTAAGCCTCTTGGTCTTCTGGGCCAACCGGCCCAGTTGGGCATGACTTCCTATGATACCGGTATCCCTTTCCCCATTGACATTGATGGTAAAAGTTCTGCCGAACCCCTCCTGATAGTGATTATGTAAATCGACCATTGCCCCCAGCAACAGCAATTCCTTATCCTCCACCAGCCGGCTGACTGCCGGGTTAGCCAGCAGGTAATTGATCTGCATATCCACATTGACTTCCGCCAGGCGGGTGAAAATCAAGTCGGGCTCGTCGGTTTCCTTCAGACCATAGAGAGTGCGAGCCGTATCCAAAGAATCTTTGACCAGGGAAAGTTCATTACGGATACTCAGGGGCTCGTCGACAAAATTAGATATTGCCCCTTTGATAGCTCCGCAGTCGGTATGTCCGGCCACAATCATCACCGGAGTGTGCAGGTGCAGCAGCCCATAGAGCACCGACCCTTCACTGCTGCGGAACTGATTGCCGATATTTTCTACTGAAAATATGCGGTTAAAAATAGGGCCGAAAATATTGGCCGGCATCCGGGAATCAGAGCAGGTAAGCAAGGTGACGACCGGATATTGTTTGTAATCACCTTTTCTAAAATCCTCCAGGGGAAACCGGCTGCAGAAATCCTCGGCAGATGCAGCCAAACCTTGTAACAGGGCATCCCGGTCGACGTGGGAAAAAGAATGACTCATAACCGACACCTCCATGGTATAAAAATATTTTATTCCATCCATAATCATAAATTATACTTCTTATAACTGCGCAGGTATTCGCAGCTTTATGTAGAAATTCTTTTGCGGAAGAGCTGATTTTGACGCTTAATAGCTTTTTGCCTCATAAAATGTTTTTATTTGATCTTAATTGTATCATATTGATTTATGGCAAATGTAATATTTTGATTCCTGAGGGATAATCTGCAGTAGGGGGAATATATTTCAGGTTCCCGGGCCCATCAGATATAAGGTCCGGGATTATCTGCGGTTACTGCTATGAGTTGGGCTTTTACCTATATACAGGGAGGGGGAAAGGTGTTTGGCTTAGGACGATAGGAAAAGGAGAGTGAACGAGAGGATGAATTTTTTAACTCCTGCAGAAATTGCAGCAGCTACATGTAATGCTGGAAAAGCGAAATGTGAATTACCTATTACTAAAATGATTATTCTAGGAATCCTGGCCGGTGCATACATCGGATTTGGAGCCAATCTGGCTACCAAGATAGGTTCCATGGAAATGGCTGGCACATCAGGGGGACAGTTCCTGTTCGGCGCAGTCTTCTCCGTAGGTCTGATGTTGGTTGTCATTGCCGGTTCAGAACTGTTTACCGGCAACTGTTTATTCTGTTGCATTTCCGTTGCTAATGGGCAAGCTACATGGGGTGGATTACTTAAAAACTGGGTGGTTGTCTTTTTAGCTAACTTTATAGGTTCTGTAATGTTGGTTTACATTATTTTTTACGGCGGGTTCTGGGCTGATTCCGCCGCTGCCACCGCACTTAGCGCCCACGGAATAAAGGCGCTGGCTATTGCCAAAGGAAAACTGTCTTTAAGTTTTGGGGAAGCTTTCTTCCGGGGGATTTGTTGTAACTGGCTGGTTTGTCTGGCTGTTTGGATGGCCTTTGCCGCCAAAGATGTGGTAGGGAAAATATTCGCCATATTCTTCCCCATCATGGCTTTCGTATCCAGCGGGTTTGAGCATAGTGTTGCCAATATGTTCTTTATTCCCATGGGTATCAGCATCGCGCAGAAAGCTCCCGATTTGGTTGCCGGAGCTACCAAAGTCGCAGCCGATGGTTCCACGGTATCGCTTTTCAATATGGCTCCGGACCAGGTAACGGCTTTCTTCAGCTATGGTAATTTTATAAGTGCCAACCTGATCCCCGTAACATTAGGGAACATTGTGGGCGGCGCCATATTCGTAGGTATGTTTTACTGGTTTGTTTTCTTGAAAAAATAGTTTTTGACCCTACCTGCAGTCTAACCTTAAGATAGCTGCAGGCAGATCTCATGGTCAGCCTGTAATGGTAAATCGGCCTGACTTCATAGCTTATCTAAATAAATGCCCCAGTCGTGATATCGGAGATCCGCATGGATCTCCTATTTTTTGGAGATAACAAAGTATGTCATGAGGAAAATCCCGGTTGCTCTGATCAAAATCACGCTTAAAAAGCCGTAAGCCAGCTTCATTCTGACGGTGGTTGCTGATAAACAGTGGCAGACTGCTTGTTGAATTTAAAGCATTCCTGTTCTCTCCTATACAATAATAACCTTATTTTGTAGGAATAAAATAAGGGACGCCCCCTCTTAGTGACAAAATTTACCAACAAGATATTGCTATAATTGATGGGCAAGACTTTGTATTGGGGGGATAAGGATGCTGGAGAAACTTCAAATCTATCCTTATCAGAGAATTAGCGAAACGTCACGGCCGGGGAAAAAAACCAGGCGCCGGGTTTTAAAACCTGATCAGAAACTAAACCTGGATCTGCAGACTATCCTGACCACAGTGACCAATCATCTTAATTCCCTGTGGACTCTGGACAAGCTCCTGCCCGCGATCTTAATAATCTTTATGTCCCGGGCTTTTGTGCTGGGGGAGCTTCTGCCTTTTGTCTATGCCTGTCTGGCTGCCTTCGGCTACCGGGATAAAAGCCGCTCGCTGCTTTTGACCGTCTGTGCCATGATAGGGCTTTTCACCGTGTTGCAGGGCCTTGACCTGGGTTCTGCTCTGATTACCCTCCTGGTATTGCTGGGAGTAATTAATTATATCAAAATACCAGCCGACAAGATCTGGTGGGGACTGCCGCTGTTAAGCGTTGCGGTAATATTTGTGAGCAAGACTTTGTTCATGTTTTTCAGTGCCATATCCTTCTATCAGGAGATGGTGATCGTATTCGAGGCTCTGATATCAGGGGTGTTGACCTTCGTATTTCTGGTGGCGGCTGACTTTATTAAACAACGCAAACCTTTGGCCACCTTTTCCTTTGAGGATATTGCTGCGGCCATGATTTTAGGCATCGGAATCATAATGGGCCTTAATGAGGTAAATATAGGAGGACTGAGTGTTGCCGCTATCCTGTGCCGTTTGGGCATACTCATAGCTGCCTTTCTCTGGGGAAGCGGAGGAGGCACCATGGTAGGGGTGATGGCAGGTATTATACCTTCAATAGCGTCCAGTATTTTTGCCCAGAGCCTGGGGATATACGCCATATCCGGCCTGCTGGCCGGCCTGTTCAGGAACTTTGGCCGCTTGGGGGTAATAATCGGCTATATGCTGGGTACCCTGGCTCTATCCTTATTCATTGCCGAAACCCAGGCCACTATTCTGGGGATGTGGGAAACGGGAGTGGCAAGCATCCTGTTCTTGCTGTTACCGGCTTCATTAAAAGAAAAACTGCCGGTGCAAACCCTGGGGCCAATCAGCAGTATCCGGGAAAAAGACCTGAACCTTATAGATTTTCGCGTAAAAGACACGGCTCGCAACCGCATTGAGCATCTGGCCACGGTATTTGATGAATTGAGCAGCACTTTTGCCGAGGAAAGCCATGGCCACCGCCATATGGGGGAATCAGCTTATCTCACTTATCTCTATGACGAAATCTCTGCCAACTTCTGCAGCAATTGCTCCCGTTATGAGGAATGCTGGGTCAAAAACTGCTATACTACCTCCCAGGAAATACTTGATATATTCAGTATTGCGGAGAGCGCCGGGGAGGTCGGTTATGAACAATGCCCGGTGAGCTTCCGCCGCCGTTGTATTTACGGACGGGAAATGCTGGCGACGATCAACCATCTCTTTGACAACCTGCGTATTAACGAATACTGGTCAGGCAAACTTACGGAGTCCCGCAGTTTGGTATCACGGCAACTGCAAGGTATCAGCCGGGTGATGAAGAACCTGGCCCGGGAAATTGATGTAAAAACCGTAGTCGATTTTGAGCTGCGCGAGCGCCTGCAAAAAGAATGCAAAAAACGGGGATTGAACCTCAAGGATTTAAGCCCTGTACGCTGCGGGGAACAGCAATTGTATATCAACAGCGTAATGCCTGCTTGTGCGACCGGAAACGAATGTGAGATCCAGGTGGCTCCGGTTATCTCCGGCCTTCTGGGAGACAAAATGGAAGTCACTGATAAAAAATGCCCGAGAATTACCGGCAAAGGCCACTGCGAATTTACCCTTACCCGGGCCTTCAATTATCAGGTGATCAGCGGCGCCGCCCAGGTAGGCAAGGAAGAAGTCTGCGGCGACAGCTTCACTATTGCCACCCTCAAAGAAGGTAAAGAACTGGTGGCTCTAAGCGACGGTATGGGAGTGGGGGAAAAAGCCTGCAGCGAGAGCCAGGCGGCGGTGCGGCTGCTGGAGAATCTGCTTAGTACCGGCTTTGACCGGGAAACAGCCCTTAAGACCATCAATTCCGTCCTTATCCTCCGATCTGCGGCGGAAAACTTTGCCACCCTGGATATGCTGATGGTTGACCTGTATACCGGCGAGCTGGATTTCATCAAAGTGGGCAGTGCCCCCTCGTTTATCAAAAGAGGGAAAAAAGTAGGAGTCGTAACCTCCAACTCCATCCCCATCGGCATTTTAGATAGCCTGGATGTGGTAAGCGAAAAAAGAGCTCTCTATCCCCATGACATGGTGATCATGATCAGCGACGGGGTGCTGGAAGCGTCCCGTGACGCCTCTCCTGAGCTATGGATCAGGGATTTTCTGGTTGACGTGGATGAAAAAGACCCTCAAATATTGGCGGAAATGATAATCCAGAAAGCCTTATCCATTTGTAAAGGCCAGCCCCATGATGATATGACCGTAATCTGCATGTATATAGAACTTAGTTAATAAGTAACCACAGATTACACCCTCTTCAAGGATAACTGATGCTCGTTACACTCGCAATTAAGGGCGCAGATTGAAAGTAGAACAACTCTGTTGGGATGCATAAATATGCAGGAGCCGTCAGGTGGAGCCTGGAGCATCACCCTGCGAAGACGAGCGGCTGAAGGGGGCGAGCCCCACGGATGGGGCAAGAGTGACACTGAGCATGGACGCGAATTGGAACGTCCCCCTTCAGCCGCGAGACAAGCAGTTGGTGCTGCCCAGGTGGAGTCTTGGCGACGGAATATTTATGCATCCCAACTCCACGTTGTAACTAATCAAGGTTTCTACCATTCGGACATGTGCGGTTAGCTAATATTTCCTCCGGGGGGTTTACCCCGGGGGAGAAGTTGGGTAGCATTAGGATAGAATTTGATTGGGGTGAATCCTGGTGCTGGCCAAAGTAGAAAAATATATCAAGCAGCACGGCCTGATTAACCCCGGAGAGCTGGTTGTTGTCGGCGTTTCCGGGGGACCTGATTCTATGGCTTTGCTGCACATACTGACCAGCTTGAGGTCGGGGCTGGAGTTTGACTTGGCCGTGGCTCACCTCAACCACGGCCTGCGCCCGGAAGCGGCCGCCGAGGAGAATTTTGTACGTGAATATTGTGCCGGCCGGGGCCTTGCCTTTTACTCCTGTCAGCTGGATATAGGGCGACTGGCCAGTCAGGAAAAAAAATCTCTGGAAGAGGCCGGACGGGAAAGCCGTTACCGATATTTTGCCAGGCTGGCAGCCCAGTTGGGAGCTTCCCGGATTGCCACCGCCCATCACCAGGATGATAACGCGGAGACGGTGCTGCTTAATCTGGTGCGGGGCAGTGGTATTAAAGGGCTGCGGGGCATCAGGCCGGTAAACGGCATGATAATAAGACCGCTGTTGTGCCTCAATCGCAGCGATATAGAAAATTATCTGGATATAAACTCCATTGAGTATTGTATTGATCAGAGCAATTACAGTACCGACTACCTGCGCAACCGCATCCGCCACCAACTTTTGCCTTTACTAAAGCAGGATTATAATCCCCGTATAGTGGAAAGCCTAAATCAGTTGGCTGATATTGCGGCGGCGGAAAATGAAGCGATGGAGTTGGAGACTGGCTGCTTGGAAAAAGAATTGCTAAAAACAAATCCTGCCCATGAAATCACTTTAGATAGTGAATGCCTGGGGCAGTTGCACCCCGCCTACCAGCGCCGCATTATCCGTAAAGTCCTTTTTGCTTTGCAGGGGGAAAGGGGCTGGGAGTTCAATGATATTGAGCTGATCAGAAACCTGCTGACGAAAGCGGGCTCAAGCAAAAGCCTGCACCTTAAAAAGGGCTTGTATGTAAAAAAAATATACCGGCAGCTGACTTTTAGCTCCCGGCCGCCCAAGCGGGTCAGTTTCAGCTATAGGGTTAAGGCGCCCGGACAGCTCTATATCCCGGAGATCGGCAAGAGCTTTGCGTTCTGTCTGCTGGCGCGGGAAGACTTTTGCCCGCTACCTGGTGATTTTTATCTGGATTACGATAAAATAGAAGGGGAGCTTTGTTTGCGCTCCCGCCAACCGGGAGATTGGTTTTATCCTTGGGGCATGCCGGGGCGTAAAAAGATTAAGGATTTCTTCATTGACCTTAAAATACCTGGGGAAGAGCGGGATCAGATCCCTCTGCTGGCAACGGCCGACACCGTGTATGGCATCTGGGGATTAAGGATATCCCGCCTTGCCGCTGTCGATGCTGACACCAGCCGGGTATTGCTAATAAAAAGTTGGCTCGGGGATAAGAATAAGGATAAAAGCAGATAACGTGAGCTGCTTTTATCACAGCTTGCCGGTACATGGCCTCTGCTGCAAGATGCAGAGAAAAATGCACAAATCCAGCCGGATATATTTTCGTGATTATGCCATCGTGTTTAGACTCAAGCGGCGATATAATTGAAAAGAATATCCAGGTATGTTAAAATGACCACATTCTCAATACTCCGAAGGGGAGGAAATATTTTTGGACAGAGCTCTAAAAAACATTGCTATTTATGTCCTGATAGTATTATTGGCATTATTCGCAATACAAATGACCTCCAATCGCAATGAAAAAATTATTGACCTCAAGTATCCTCAATTTTATAGCAAAGTCGAGCAGGGACAGGTAAAGACGGCCGAGCTGGAGGTAGATGATAATATCTACCGCGTCCGGGGAAAGCTCAGTGATAACACGTCTTATACTGCTACCGCACCCAAGGAAAGCGATATAATCAAACTGCTTAACGACAAAAAGGTGGATTATGATGTGGTTCCGGTGCCGCCCACCCCCTGGTGGATGTCACTGCTTACCACCCTGTTTCCTATAGTTATCCTGATTGCTTTTCTGATATTTATCATGAACCAGACCCAGGGCGGCGGCAATCGGGTCATGCAATTCAGTAAAAGCAAAGCCCGCATGATGAGCGGGGAAGAGGTTAAAGTAACCTTTAAGGATGTAGCCGGGGCCGAAGAGGCCAAAGAGGAAATGGAGGAAGTCGTTGAATTCCTGAAAAGTCCGGGTAAATTTATTAAAATAGGGGCTAAAATACCCAAAGGGGTGCTGCTTTTCGGGGCGCCCGGCACCGGCAAGACCCTGATGGCGAAAGCAGTCGCCGGTGAGGCCGGAGTTCCCTTCTTTTCCATCAGCGGCTCCGACTTTGTGGAGATGTTTGTTGGAGTCGGCGCGGCCCGAGTCCGTGATTTGTTTGAACAGGCCAAAAAGAACGCTCCCTGCATAGTATTTATTGACGAAATTGATGCGGTGGGACGGCAGCGCGGCGCCGGCCTGGGCGGCGGACATGATGAAAGAGAACAGACCCTCAACCAGCTGCTGGTGGAAATGGATGGATTCAGCACCAATGAAGGCATCATTGTGATGGCCTCCACCAACCGTCCGGATATTCTCGACCCGGCCCTGTTAAGACCGGGACGATTTGATCGTCATATATTGATTGACCGGCCAGATGTCAAGGGCCGGGAAGCCATCCTGAAGGTACACATACAAGGCAAACCGATGGCCGAGAATGTTAATCTGGAAGTTTTGGCCAAACGGACGCCTGGTTTTACCGGAGCGGATCTGGCCAATATGGTCAATGAGGCTGCTCTTTTGACTGCCCGGCGGGGAAATGAGACCATAGGGATGGAGGAAATGGAAGAGTCTATTGAAAGGGTTATAGCCGGTCCGGAGAAAAAGTCCCGGGTTATGCCGGAAAAAGAGAAAAAGCTGGTGGCCTATCATGAAGGCGGGCATGCCATAGTCAGCTATTTCCTTCCCCATACCGATAAACTGCATAAAATTTCGATTATACCCCGGGGGCGGGCCGGGGGCTACACCCTGCTGCTGCCGGAGGAAGACCGCAACTATATTACCCGCTCCTATCTGCTGGACGAAGTAACTACCCTTCTGGGGGGAAGGGTGGCCGAAGCCCTGGTTCTCAATGATATCAGCACCGGCGCCCAGAACGATCTGGAAAGGGCCAGCAGCATCGTGCGCAAGATGATCACCGAATATGGCATGTCGGAGGAATTGGGCCCCATCACCTTCGGCCACAAAAGTGAAGAAGTTTTCCTGGGCCGGGATATATCCAAGGATCGTAATTATTCCGATGCTATAGCCTATGCTATTGATAAAGAGGCCAGTCTTTATATTGAAAACAGTTACAA
>DHCD01000031.1:892-14055 GCA_002398105.1 Syntrophomonas sp. UBA4911 | reverse complement strand
AAATATTGGGAAGGAGCAGGATAAGTGGAAAAGACTTTTACCATGATTAAGCCGGATGGAGTGCAAAAAGGTTTGATAGGAGAAATAATCGGGCGGATTGAGCGCAAAGGTTTTAAACTGCGGGGCCTTAAGCTCATGGTCATCAGCCCTGAACTGGCCCGCAAGCATTACGCCGAACACCAGGGTAAACCTTTTTTCGGCGAGTTGGTGGATTTTATTACCTCCGGCCCGGTGGTAGCCATGGTTTGGGAAGGCCCGGGAGTTATCGCTGCCATGCGTACTTTGATGGGCAAGACCAATCCTTCCGAAGCCTTGCCGGGAACTATCCGGGGTGATCTGGCGGTAAGTACCTCCCAGAACATCATCCATGGGTCTGATTCCCCGGAGTCGGCCCAGCGGGAGATTGGCCTCTTTTTTAGCCCGGAAGAGATAGTGGAGTACCAACGCGATATGGATAAATGGGCTTTTTAGAGTTTTTGATGTCCAATGAGGGACGGCTTTATATTGGGAGCCGTCCCTTTTTTGTTCCCATCTGATCTACAACCGTCCGCCGCTCAGTAAAAATGTTGTAAATACATACGATTATGAAGGATTTTTACTGCTGCCGTTTAATATAATATAAATACATTATCATAACTATTAACATGATATTGAGGTGAATGGATTGAAAAGGATAGAATTACTGATAAACGATGCACTTTACCGCCAATATATGAAATATAACCTGGAAGAAGAGATGGAACCGAAATTCTGTCAGCATGACTTTGGACATCACCTTGATGTGGCCCGAATTGCCTACATTCTAGTTTTGGAACATAACGATCTGAATTACTTTATTAAAGAATGCGGGCTGAGCGGCAGGCTGGCGGCCAAGGAAGTTATATATGCGGCCGGTTTACTGCATGATATCGGTAAATGGAAGGAATATAAAGAGGGAGTCGATCATGCTTCTTATGGCGCCCACCTGGCCCGGGATATTCTGGCCCGGGCGTTTTTTAACCAGAATGAGATTGATATCATCAGCCAGGCGGTATTTGAACACCGGAACATAAGCCTGGATATGAGTTTTCTGGGTGAGCGTCTGCACCGGGCCGATAATCTGTCCCGCATCTGCAGTGAATGTCCTGATCTCGCCCAGTGCCCCAAGGTAGAATTGAAAGAAATAAACGTAAGCGGTTTTGAGTATTAGGGTTTCAAGATATACAGGAGGAAGGCATAGTGGCAGGAAACCACGTAATGCTGCTTCGCAGTCAGCAGGAAGCCCGCAGAGCTTTGGAAGATATCGGGGTGGACCCGGGAGCCTACCCTTATCTTTTACCCAAGGCCAGGTTTTTCTGTATCAAGCTGAAAGACATATCCTATCGGGCAGCTAATATCATAAAACAGGAGATGCTCTCCAAAGGGGGCGAGGCAGCCGTATCCCGGCAGGCTATCAGCTGCGAAGGTTCAGGTGATATAATACTCATGGGAACCCTTAAACAATATCACCGGCTCGGGCGCAAACTCCGGGTTCAGCCTTTGGGGCTGAAAAAAGTGGCTGAAGAAATAGAGAGGATTCTGGCTGCTATCGAAAAAGGGGGGCAGGTACTTCGGTTGCCCCATGAAAAGAGCCTGAAGCTGGGAGAACGAACTTTGATAATGGGAATACTAAATGTAACGCCTGATTCTTTTTCCGACGGCGGCCGTTATCTGCATCCTGACCAGGCGGCAGAGCGGGCCCGGGAGATGGCCGCTGAAGGTGCCGATATAATTGATATCGGGGCTGCTTCCTCCAGGCCGGATTCACCGATGGCTGGCGAAGAGGAAGAATTGCAGCGCTTACTTCCGGTAGTGGACAGACTGGCCGGAGAGGATATGATTATTTCCATAGATACCTTTCGGGGGCGGGTAGCCCGGGCCTGTCTGGAAAGGGGAGCCCATATAATCAATGACATCGGCAGTCTGCAGCTGGACGATGAATTATTGCCGGTGCTGGTAGAAAAAGAAGCCCCGGTAATTCTGATGCATAACCGTCTGCAATTGCGCCGGGGGGAACCCTATCAGGACCTTGTCGCCGATATCCTGGCCGAATTGGAGGAAGCCGTGGGACAGGCTGTCGAGGCTGGACTGGCGGCGGATAAAATAATTATTGATCCTGGCGTCGGGTTTGGCAAAACCCCGGCTGAAAACCGTATACTGCTTAAAAGACTGGCGGATTTCCGCAGCCTGGGAAAACCAATTTTATTAGGGGCTTCGCGTAAATCATTTATCGGGCAAACCCTTGATCTCGAAGTGGACGAGCGCCTGGAAGGCAGTTTGGCGGCGGTGGCCCTGGGGGTTGTAAATGGCGCCGATATAGTCAGGGTACATGATGTAAGGGCCAGCAGGCGGGTAGCTGCCATGGTCGATGCCGTGCTTAAGGAAGATGGATAAAAAGATATGGATTGTATCATAGCTAAAGGCTTGACTTTCAAAGCCTGCCACGGGGTTTTGAGCAGTGAAAAGATTTGTCCCCAGCCCTTCAGAGTTGACCTGGAATTATATCTTGACCTGCAGGCGGCAGGACGGCAGGACGACCTTAGTCTCAGTGTGGATTACGATCGGGTATACCAGGTCGTCAATGAAATTATGACAGGTCCGTCGTGTAACCTGCTGGAGGCCTTGGCAGAGAAAATCGCTCAAACCCTGCTGCGGAAATTTCCGCTCATTGAAGCGGACGTAACCGTATATAAGCCCGAAGCCCCGGTTGAAGGGGAATTTGACTACTTTGCCGTTAAGGTCAGGCGGAAAAAGAATTAATATTTTGGACTTGGGCGAGGTATCAAAATGCAAAAGTTCTTGCTCATGAAAAAACTATATGCTATTTTAAGGTAAAACCGATTATGAAAAACATTGTCTATATAGGACTAGGTTCGAATATGGGAGATAAAAAGGGACAGCTTAAACAGGCCCGAAAGATGATTGAGGATATCACAGATGTGGAAATCATCCAGGCCTCGTCCCTTTACTTGACTTCTCCCTGGGGAAACCTTGACCAGGAGGATTTTATTAACCAGGTTATTAAGATCAGCACCGGTTTGCCGGCCAGGGATTTACTTAATCGGTTACAGGAAATTGAAATTAAAATGGGCCGCCAGAGGAACGTAAGATGGGGCCCCCGTACTATAGATCTGGATATCCTTTTATATGGAGATGAGATTATTGACTCGCCGGAATTAAGAGTTCCTCATCCCCATATGCGTGAACGGTTGTTTGTCCTGATTCCTTTACAGGAAATGAACCCGGATTTGGTCTTTCCTGACGATGGGATCAACCTCAGGGAGGTGTTGGTTAGCGTTTTAGACCGAGAAGAGAACAGAGGAATAAGAAAAATCTAGGGGGTCTCCCGCCGATATTCCGGTTGTTAAAATTTCGCCTGTATCCTGAAAGGAACAGGACGAAACCTTGGTATCAAAATAGTGCCTTGATTACTGATACCAAAGAGGGGGTTGGGACATGGATAAAAGGATAGGCATTATCGGGACGGGAGTTGTAGGAACGGCTGTTGGGGTGGTACTCAAGCACAAGGGCTATGAGATTACGAGTGCGTATGATATTAAATTCGAATCTACAAAAGAGCTTGTGGAACGGATTGGATGTACCGCTTATACATCACCTCAGGAAGTTTCTCGCTCGGCTGATATTTTGTTTATAACTACATCTGATACGGCTATTGAGGACGTTGTCAATAGTTTGGCAGATTGCGGCGCTTTCCGCCCGGGGCAGATTATTGTCCACATGAGCGGGGCTCAGTCTTCGGAAATCCTGGATCGAGCCACGGATTTTGGCGCGCAAGTTCTGTCCGTTCATCCCTTGCAATCTTTTGCCAGTGTTGAACGGGCGATCAATATTCTGCCTGGCTCTATTTTTAGTATTGAAGGTGACCGGGAAGCCTATGATACGGCTGTCTGTATTGTGGAAACCTTAGGTGGAGAATATTTCTTCATTGACCGAAAAGCCAAGCCCCTGTATCATGCCGGGGCCTGTGTGGTTTCCAACTACCTGGTCACCATTATTGATTTTGGGGTCAAATTATTGGAATCAACCGGAATACCCCGGCAAATGGCGACCAGAGCACTACTGCCGCTTATCAATGGTACAGTCAATAATGTTGAAAATATAGGCATACCCAAAGCTTTAACCGGACCTATTGCCCGAGGCGATTTAAGCACCATAACCAAGCATCTTGACTGTCTGGAGGAAATGGCTCCGGAGCTCATACAGTTATATAGCTGGCTGGGCTTTTATACTGCTCAGATTGCAGTGGAGAAAGGCGGCATAGACCACAAGAGCATGGAAGAATTTCAGAAGGTGTTTATAAAGCAGCTTGCGCCTGCTGTTAACGCCAGTTAAAGCTGCCGGCTCGAAGGAGGTTATATACCATGACAAGAGTAACAACAGCAACCCTGAAAGATAAAAAAGCCCAACAAATTAAAATCAGCATGCTCACCTCCTACGATTATGCTACCGCTTGTCTGGTTGACCAGGCGGGTCTGGATATGATACTCGTAGGCGATTCATTGGGAAATGTAGTTCTGGGGTATGAGAATACCCTGGCGGTTACCATGGACGACATGGTCCATCATACCCGGGCAGTGGTCCGGGGTACTCAGCAGGCGATGGTGGTAGGGGATATGCCTTTTCTCTCTTACCACATCACCACCAGCGAAGCAGTCCGCAATGCCGGCCGCATTATTCAGGAAGGCGGCGCCCAGGCGGTGAAACTGGAGGGCGGAGTGGAAAGAGTGGACACGATCAAGGCTATCCTGGATGCCCAGATCCCAGTGATGGGGCATATTGGGTTAACCCCCCAATCAGTCAACCAGTTTGGCGGATTCAAGGTGCAGGGAAAAGACCTGGAAACCGCCCGCAAACTGATTGAAGATGCCCGGGCCCTGGATAAGGCCGGTGTTTTCGCTATGGTTCTGGAATGTGTCCCTTCCGCCCTGGCCCAAAAGATTACCGCCGAGGTATCAGTTCCTACTATAGGAATAGGGGCGGGCCCTCATTGCGATGGGCAGGTATTGGTCATTAACGATATGCTGGGAATATCCTCCGGGCATATACCCAAATTCGTCAAGAAGTATGCCGATCTGCAGCCGGTTATCGTGGAAGCCCTGAAGGCTTACAAAGAGGAAGTGGAGGATGGCAGCTTCCCTGGTCCGGAGCACTGTTTTACTATCGCTGACAATGTGCTGGATAAACTTTACTGATTCTAACTTCCGGGCGGGTGCAAGCCTGCCCGGATCAGGATTGAAGCTTAACGATTGCAACCCAGGCTTTGGCTTTAGCGGCAGCGGCGAGAACTTAATGCTGCAGATGCAAAGCCAACCGCATTTTAAAATATCATAGGAGACGTTATGCAAACTTTCGATAGCATAAAAAAAATGCAGGAATGGTCATTACAAGCGCATAAGCAGGGCAAGAGCATCGGCTTAGTGCCCACAATGGGCTATCTTCACGCCGGACATCTGGCACTGGTGCAGGCAGCCCGCCAAAATTGCGATTTAGTAGTGGTAAGTATATTTGTGAATCCTTTGCAGTTCGGGCAGGGTGAAGACTTCGAGGATTATCCCCGCGACCTGAGCCGGGACACCGATTTATTGGTTCAGGCCGGGGCGGATGCGGTTTTCGCGCCTGCGGCCCGGGAAATGTATCCGGCCGGATTCAGCACCGGTGTTGAGGTAAGCGGTGAAATCACCCGGAAGATGTGCGGAATTTCCCGTCCGGGTCATTTTAAAGGGGTTACTACTGTTTGCACCAAGCTCTTTCATGCCTGCCTGCCGGATAAGGCTTTTTTCGGGCAAAAAGATGCGCAGCAATTGCTTATCATCCAAAAAATGGCGCGAGAGCTGAATTTTCCGCTGGAGATAATCAGGGTGCCTATAATCAGAGAACCTGACGGACTGGCTTTAAGCTCCCGCAACGTATATCTGGATGCCGTCCAGAGGCAGGAAGCCCTGGCTCTTAACCGGGCTCTGAGCCGGGTAAAAGAGCAAATAGCGGGCGGAGAGAGGGATATAGCCCGGCTGAAAGCCGGAATCAGAGAGATTATCACCGCCAGCCCCCAAGCTGAAATTGATTACATTGAAATAGTGAACGGTGAAGATCTTTCTGAACTGGAGACGGTTCAGGGCCGGGTGCTGATAGCCCTGGCAGCTAGATTTGGAAAAACAAGATTAATAGACAACCTGTTGGTGGAGGTGTAAAATCAAGTGCTTCGTTATATGCTAAAATCCAAGATTCACCGTGCCGTGGTTACCGATGCGTCTTTAAACTATATGGGCAGCATTACCATAGACCGGGATCTGATGGATGCGGCTGATATAGTGGCGAATGAGAAAGTAACTATAGTGAACAATAACAATGGTGAACGCTTCGAGACCTATGTCATAGAGGGAGAACGCGGTTCCGGAGTGATTTGTCTGAACGGAGCAGCAGCTCGTCTGGTACAGAAAGGCGATGTGGTTATCATTCTTACCTATACCATCCTGGAAGATGCAGAGTGTACCGACCACAGGCCTACGCTGGTGTTTATGGGGGAGAACAACAGCATTAAAAAAATCTGTCAGGGATGTTACCAGTAAATGCGTTATCCTGTTAGGATGGGTTTGAGCATAGCCAGGCAGCTGGGGCTTATTAGCCGTAAATCCTGACTGATTCGATTATGGCTGTTGAGAGGATGGCGTAGCAATGACAGTTGCATTGCGGGAATATATAACCCGCAGGAAAAAGGAACTTAATGCCCTGATACTGGCTCATTTTTATCAGCCGCCGGAAATTCAGGATATGGCCGATTTTGTAGGGGATTCCCTGCAGCTGGCGCGGCAGGCCGCAGCAACCGAAGCTGAAGTTATTGTATTTTGCGGAGTAAGCTTTATGGCGGAGAGCGCCAAAATACTGAGCCCCGATAAAATGGTGCTTCTGCCCGAAGTAAAGGCCGGCTGTGCTATGGCCGACATGATTTCCGGTCCTGAATTAAGCAATCTGAAAGCAAAGCATCCCGGGGCGGTAGTGGTCTGTTATGTAAATTCTACGGCCGCGGTTAAGGCGGAAAGCGATATATGCTGTACTTCGGCCAATGCGGTAAATGTGGTAAAGTCCATACCGGCAGACAAAACCATTATTTTCGCCCCGGACCGCAATCTGGGAGCCTATATCCAGAGCCAGACCGGACGGAAAATGATACTTTGGGAAGGCTGTTGTCCGGTTCACGACCAGTTGGGCGGGGAAGAGGTAAAAAGGCAAATAAAGCTGCATCCCGGAGCTAAAGTGGTGGTACATCCCGAGTGTCAGCCGGATGTTACCCGGCTGGCCGATGCGGTAAGATCAACTGCCGGTATATTGAATTATGTAAAGAACAGCCCGGAAAAAGAATTTATCATAGGGACCGAAGAGGGTTTCTTATATACTTTGCAGCAAAACTGCCCGGGCAAGGTATTCCACTTGGCCCGGCAGGAATTCCGCTGTGAGGATATGAAACTGATCTCCCTGGAAAAGCTGGCTGCCGCTCTGAAAGGACTGGAATACCAGATTGAAGTCCCGGAGGATATCCGGCAGAAAGCCTATATAACTCTGGAGCGAATGCTTAAGGTAAATTAGAAAAGGGTTCCACTGTCAAAACGCTGCATTATGGCTTTTGGCAGTGGAATCAATTATATGGAAACGGGAATAATGATATGATTACTACCAGGTACATAGGAGCTCTCACCCGGGATATGCCGATAATTCATACCGATTTTCTGATAATCGGCGGCGGTATAGCCGGACTTTTTACCGCCTTAAAAGCGGTGGCCTATGGCCAGGTGACTGTCCTGACCAAAAAAACTATTAAAGACTCCAATACCGGTCTGGCCCAGGGGGGAATCGCCGCTGCTGTTCATGAAGAGGATTCCCCTTTTTTGCATCTTGAAGATACCCTGGAGGCCGGAGCCGGGCTTTGTAACATAGAAGCGGTGGATGTGCTGGTCAGGGAAGGCCCGTCCCGGGTAAGGGAACTTATCCAGGCCGGGGCCCAATTTGACATGAAAGACGGCAATATTTCACTGGCCCGGGAAGGAGCACATAGTAAAGCCCGTATCCTGCACGCCGCAGACGCTACGGGCGAGGCCATACGTATAGCTCTGGTCAAGCGGTGCGAGGAAAACCCGGATATAATAATTGAGGAAAACCAGTTTTTGGTGGATATTCTCACCGGCGGCGCCATAGAGCAGGAGTGCTACGGTGCTCTGGTATACGACGCCGACCGCGATGCCCCTCTGCTTTATACCGCCCGGGCTACCATAATCGCCACCGGTGGAGCCGGACAATTATATAAAAATACTACCAATCCCGATGTAGCCACTGCTGACGGCATGGCTGCCTGTTTCCGAGCCGGCTGCCGCCTGACCGATATGGAATTCATCCAATTCCACCCTACTGTGCTTTTCAGCCGCGATACTCAGCGCTTCCTTATTTCCGAGGCGGTTCGGGGCGAGGGCGGGCTGCTCTATAACCAGCAGGGGGAAAGGTTCATGTATAAGTACCATTCCCTGGAGGAACTGGCGCCCCGGGATGTAGTCGCCCGGGCTATTTTAAACGAAATCACCATGGCCGGGGGGGAATATGTTTATCTGGATATGACCTCCATACCCCGGGTAACCACCCGTTTCCCTAATATTTACCGTACTTGTTTGCAGCGGGGAATTGATATCAGCCGGGATTATGTGCCGGTATCCCCGGCGGCTCATTACACCATGGGGGGGATAGAAACCAATACCAATGGTGAAACCGGAATTTACGGACTGTATTGCTGCGGCGAAGCTGCCTGTACCGGAGTACACGGAGCCAACCGCCTGGCCAGCAATTCCCTGCTGGAGGGCATTGTTTTCGGCCAGCGTATAGTGGACAAGGTGGAAGAGGTGCTATATCGCCGCACCATAAAAGTGGAAGAGATTTTTCGCCACTTCGATCCGGGCGGACTATTCGTACCCGGGGAGGAGAAACTGGCGCCGGGAGAATGCAAACCGGTCCTGCAGGAAATTATGTGGGATAAAGTGGGGATAATACGAAACGAGGATAGATTAAAAAAGGCTAATCAGCAGGTAGAATATCTGTATAACCACCTGGCCCGGGGTGATGACCCGCTGGCCTATTACGAAGTGATAAATATGCTGACCGTGGCCCGGATCATCATCCAGGCGGCTTTATGGCGCAAGGAGAGCCGCGGCGGCCACTACCGCTCCGACTATCCCCAGCGCGACAACCTCCGCTGGCTGAAACATACCAGCTTCGTCAACTGCTAGGGAGGAAACGGCAGAGTCTTGGCGACAGATACGACCGCCGGGTTATCGATTTTTAGTGGAATCATGGTTAATCAGGAGGCTTTTATGGAATATATCAGATTAAACGAACTTATTGCCTGGGCCCTGGCTGAGGATATCGGCCATGGGGATTTGACCACTGCCAGCCTCATCCCCGACGAAATGCAGGCCTCAGGAGTATTCACGGCCAAAAGCGCAGGAGTCCTGGCCGGGATAAACATCTGCCAGGCGGTTTACCTCTACCTTGATCCCGAAGTCAAATTTGAACCCTTTAAAACCGATGGCGAGACCCTGGTTAAAGGTGATATAATTGCCCGGGTCACGGGGAAGGCGGCTACTCTTCTCACGGGCGAAAGGGTAGCTTTAAACTTTCTGCAGCACCTCTCCGGTATTGCCAGCAAGACCCGGCATATGGCGGAAATGATAAAATACCTGCCGGCTGAGCTGATAGATACCCGCAAGACTACTCCCGGCCTGCGGGTGCTGGAAAAATATGCGGTAACCGTAGGCGGAGCCCGCAACCACCGCTTTGGGCTATATGACGGGGTGCTGATCAAAGACAATCATATCAGGGCGGTGGGGAGCATAGCCCGGGCCGTAGCGGATGCCCGCAAAAAAGTCCCTCACACCATAAAAATTGAGGTGGAAGTGGATAACCTGGAACAGCTGCAGCAGGCTCTGGAAGCACGGGCTGATATAATTCTGCTCGACAACATGGATGTGGAACAGATGAAAAGGGCGGTGGAAATCACGGCCGGCCGGGCGCAACTGGAAGCCTCCGGAGGCATCAACGAAGAGACCCTGGCCGAAGTGGCCAAGAGCGGGGTCGACCTGATATCATCCGGAGCTCTTACTCATTCCGCCGTCAGTCTCGACATCAGCTTCGACCTTACCGAAACCTGGTAAAAGGATGGGTAAGCACAGCCTGACCGAGTCCTTTTTCTGTCCCTTAACATCGCTTGACTGTGCGTACTCCTCCGATTAAATGGGCTGCCGGGGTGAGGCTTACCAGGTAGCAGAAGCCGGTGCTGATCAGCACTACCAGCAGATAAAGGGCCAGCATGGGCCCATCCCCCTGCCAGGGGTAGGCCCACCAGCGGGAAGGACCGAAGAACAGGACCGACAAAACCAGCGGATGCGCCAGGTAAATCAGAAAAGACTGGTCCGCCAGCCAGCGAATTGAATTCTCCCAGGGCCGCAGCCGCTGCTTCCAATGTAAAGCCAGAGCATAGAGCCAAAAATGACCCAGCAGAGTGTACAGAATAATACTGGGCTTTACCGCAATATAGACCCGGGTATAATAGCTGTCGGCCAGCAACAGGCCGAGGCTGAGCAGAGTCAAGAGCCCCAGCCGCCTTTCCCGGCCCCGGACCAGATTAGCCATTTCTTCAGTATGGGCCGCCATATACATTCCCAGTACGAAATAAAAAAGCCACAGCGGGAAAAGAGTGCAATACAGAAAACCCATGTAGGGCAAGGTTATAAGCTTTAGTTCACTCAGATAAACTAATGTTTGCCCGACGGCCGTAAGCCCGAAAGACAGGAGCAAAAGGACGCGCGGATAGCGCTTTAACCATATCCGTAAGAGGGGATAAAGCAGGTAAAGCTGAAATATTATTATCAGAAAATAAAGGTGGAAAAAGCCGGTGCCGAACATCAGATGTTTCGCCAGGGCGACTGCAAATGATCGTAAATCAGGCCAGAACTGGTGATAGAAACAGGCTGTCGCCAGCACATACACTACCGTCCAAATTATGTAGGGATTCAGTACCCGGCCAAAGCGCCGGCTGAAGAAAAGCTGAACCGGAAGCCATCTTTGCCGGTCGGCGAAGTAAAGTACAAAACCGGACATAATAATAAACATGGGAACGGCATTGCGGGTAGCCTGATTGCCTAAGAACACCAGCACGCTGGAGCCAAGGTCATAGCGGGCGGTGACATGAATGGCTATTACCGCCAGGGCGGCAAAAATCCGCAGCAGATCGTATTCGACTAAGCGCTCCCGCATAATATGCTCCCTCCCTGTACTTAATAACCCAATTTACTATACAATAGAAAGCAGACGCCGTGCAAGCATGGTAACAGACCATACCGATTGAAGGGGCGTCCATAGGGCATACACCCAAATAGGGCAAGCAGGCGGGCAGCCAAGTAATGAAAACAGTACAAAGTTCGGTTATATTTTTTGACGCGGAGTTCAGGGAACTTAAGGGGAAGAACGCGGATATATTTTTAAAAACTCTATGTATTCCGCGTCCGGATCTGTCCTTTTGTAAATGAGTCTGCGTTGATCTGCACCCTTAATTGCGAGTATAACGAGCATCAGTTGTCCTCGAAGAAGGCGTCCATTTTCGTATTGACAGGCCATGGCCCTCAAGGCTGCAACCAAGAATGACAATAGTCCTACGGTTTCGCTATTTTTTTGACGCGGAATCCAGGGAATTTAGAAGGGAGAACGCGGAAGAAGACTTTAATAAATTCCGCGTATTTCCCAAAAGCTCCGCGAGTTCCGCGTCCTTTTTATAATGAATCTGCGTAGTTCTGCGTCTACTTTATATTTAGCCGTCTCGGGAAAGGATAGGTACAATTGCCTTTTAACTCCTATGGATTTATCTTTATATTTCTTCCGGTGACCGTAGTGGTTTACTTCCTGCTGAACCGACAGGGTTGGGACAAGGGCGGGAAGATATGGCTGGCGGCCAGTTCCCTGTTCTTCTACGGTACTTTCAGCGTTTACTATCTGCCGCTGATATTGGGATCCATTCTGGTCAACTACCTGGTCGCCGGCGCCCTGAGCCGGGAAGACCCGGCCCCGGGAAAAAGGCGGCTGCTTCTCAGCGGAGGCCTGGTATTCAACATTGGCTTGTTGGGATATTTTAAATATGCCGACTTCCTGATCAATAACCTGAACTATTCTCTGGGCCGGGATATAGCGTTTCTGCAAATTGCCTTGCCGGTAGCGATAAGCTTTTTTACTTTCGTGCAAATCGCCTACCTGGTTGATATTTATCGGGGCGCGACCCGGCAGAAAAAACTGCTGGACTATCTGCTCTTTGTCAGCTTTTTTCCCTATTTACTATCGGGGCCCATAGTTCGCCATAACGAAGTGGCCGGGCAATATGACGACCCTCTCCTTAAGGCCCCTGATTATACTAATATTGCGGCCGGAATTTTTCTGTTCAGCCTGGGCCTGTTTAAAAAACTGGTTATAGCCGATACCCTGGCGGTGTGGGCTAATTTCGGCTTCGACACCGCGGTAAGCCTTACCTTGTTAGAAGGCTGGGTAACCTCTCTGTCCTATACCCTGCAGCTCTACTTTGACTTTAGCGGCTATACCGACATGGCCCTGGGGGTGGCGCTGCTGTTCAATATAAAATTGCCGATAAACTTCGATTCTCCCTACAAAGCGGTCAGCATTCAGGACTTCTGGAGGCGCTGGCATATTAGCCTGAGCCGCTTCTTAAGGGATTACATCTATATTCCCCTGGGCGGCAGCCGGGTGGGCGACGGCAAGCTCTACCGCAACCTGCTCCTGACTTTTCTGATTGGCGGATTGTGGCACGGAGCCGCCTGGACTTTTGTCTTCTGGGGATTTTTACATGGCCTGGCCTTAGTTGTCCATCGCGCCTGGAAGAAACTGAACTTGCATATGCCTAAAATTCTGGCCTGGTTTATAACCTTTAACTTTATCAATGTCGCCTGGGTTTTTTTCCGGGCTCACCACTGGAGCGACGCCATCAAGGTGCTGAAGGCCATGCTCGGTTTAAATGGGGTGATCCTGCCCGAGTCGCTGGCCGGTGGGCTGGGTTTTCTGACCCGGTATAATGTCAGCTTTGGCGGCTT
>DHCD01000031.1:0-664 GCA_002398105.1 Syntrophomonas sp. UBA4911 | reverse complement strand
CTCCTGGTGCTGGCGGCTAAAAATTCTCTGGAACTGAAGCAGAAATTTAAACCGTCGCCACTGAACGCGGTATTTATAGCCACTCTGGCAATTACCGCCATCTTGAGTCTGACCCGGGTCAGCGAGTTTATCTATGTGAATTTCTGAAGTGATTCCGTTGCCAAAATGCAGCTGGGATGCATGAATATGCAGGAGCTGTCGACGTAATATTTATGCATCGCAACCCCTGCGGTATAACTTTTTAGCAGTGGAAGCAAAGGCAAATTGGAGAAAGCCCGATTTTTTACTAAGTCGGCAGGAGTTTTATATAATGAACGTCTATAAAAAATGGATAATCGCCACCTTAACTCTTATATTGCTGCCTCTTTCAGCCATTGCCGGCTTCAACTTTTACATTGACCCGCTGTGGAATTTCAGCCATGCTCATCATTACAACCGGATTCAAATGTCTTTTAACGAAAGACAGCAGAAAACTAATCTCATTACCTTCGGCCGCCATGACTATAACGCCCTTATGCTGGGCAGCAGCCGGGTAACTTATATCAGCCAGTATGACTTCCCCCAGCTGAAGCTCTTCAACTATGCCCTGAACAATATGCTGCTCAGTGAATACAACGAATACATCAATTACGCCAAACAGCAGGTGGGGCATGACTTTGACTGC
>DHCD01000072.1:1330-4805 GCA_002398105.1 Syntrophomonas sp. UBA4911 | reverse complement strand
TTTAGTTCCGGGCTGCAAAGGGTAAAGCCGGGTGCAGCTTCCTTGCTGAAGAAGATAAATTTACCCAATATATCTAATCCTCTCAAGACCGCGGTGCCCAAAGTCGGTTCAACGCTGTTGAAGGCCGCACCGTTAGTTTCCCGTGGTTTAACTCGGTTCATACCCTATGTTGGCTGGGCCCTTCTGGCCGCCGACGTAATTAAGGCCATAATGAATTATGGCAAACCCAAAGGCCCTGAAGCTGCCTCTATCATCAAAGATCAATCGCTGCTTAAGCCTGATCACCGTAACAACAACTATCCGGCATTGCCCAAGAAAGGCGAACGGGCGGCGGCCAGGCCGGAACCAGACTGCCGGCAATGCGGCGGCGGAAATATCACGATTGCCAGGCTGGCTGATACCATTATAGTGCGGAAAGAGGCTGATATCGACCGGGTTGCCAGAGCTGTGGCGATCAGGCTTAAAAATGCGCAATTAAATTACGCGGGGAGGGGTGCGTGATGGAATTCTGGCTGTCATACAACAACAATGCCGAAAGGCTGCAGCTTCCGGTTAATCCGGGAGAGTTTGCCATATCCAAGGGCAACCAAAATCAAACTGTAAATATCAATGACGTAGGGGAAATAAACCTTATCGGCAAGCCGGGTCTGAGCACCATCAGCCTGGCTTCTTTTTTTCCGGCTTATAATTATGCTTTTTGCCAGTACCAGGGTTTTCCCTCCCCCTACGATTGCGTCAGCATGATTGATTCCTGGAGGCTGTCCGGCAAACCTATTAGGCTGCTCGTTGCTGATACGGATATAAACATGGCAATGACCATCGAAACCTTCGAGTACGGACAAAAGGCCGGCAGCGCAGACGTATACTACACCCTCAGTCTCAAGGAATACCTCTTCCTGAATATCGGCTCCCCAACGGCAGGTACCGGTGCCGCTGCCCGGCCGATTGAAAAAGAGACGGCCAAGGAGTATATCGTCAAGCCTGGAGACACCCTGTGGATGATTGCTAAAAAGCTCACCGGAAACGGAGCTGATTATGCGGCTATCGCCCAAACCAACGGGATTAAGAACCCTAACCTTATCTATCCCGGACAGAAGCTGGTGATTAAATGAAGGTGATGCTGCTTAATGCTCAGGGATATAAGGATATCAGTCCGTTGGTGGCCTCCATCACCTGGTCGGGTGATTTGCAGCAGGCAGCCAGGAAGCTGGAGGTCAATTTGGCCGTTTCGCCCCATGATGCTTACTTGCCCAAAATAACAATTGGCCTGGGCAATATGCTGAAATTACAAACCGATGATGGCGTTGAGCTGATGCAGGGATTTGTATTTTCCCAACAGATGTCCTGCGAAGGCAACGAACTGCAGCTAACCGCTTTCGACGGTTTGATTTATTTGACCAAAAGCCAGATGTCATATAACTTCCGCGATATGACCGCCGAAGCCATAACCAGGAAAGTCTGCGGTGATTTAGGCATTGTCCCCGGTAATATTATCGCCACCGGAATTAACCAGTCCTGTATAGCTCTGGCCAAGACCGGTTATGAAATTATTAAAACCGCCTATACTGCCGCCAGCCGGCAGACCGGGAAAAAATACCTTCCGATGATGAACCAGGGTAAGCTGGACGTTATCGAAAAAGGAATAGTGGTGGCTGCTTACGAGCTGAATAATAAAACCAATCTCAGCAATGCCAGTTATTCCGAGAGTGCGGAAAATATGGTCAACCGGGTTGTCATCACGGATGAAAAGGGCAATATCATAGGCAGAGTGCAAAACGACCAGTGGATGAAAGACTACGGATTGCTGCAGACCATCTATCAAAAAGAAATGGATAAAGACGCAGCCGCCGCAGCCAGCAGCATGCTCCAAGACCTGGAACGTAAAGCCAGTGCCGAGGCTCTGGGGAATACCGCCTGCATAACCGGTAAAGCCGTGGAAGTAAGCGAAGCCCATACCGGTCTGAAAGGCAGATTTTATATTGACGGCGATACCCACAACTGGAAAAACGGGCAGCATACCATGAGCCTGGAGCTGGAATGGGATAATAAAATGGATACGGGAGGGATAGCAGATGCAGGATAATCCATATTCAGCCATCATAGGCATTATGCGTGAGGAGGGCAGCGTCCATAATCCCCCTTCCATTATGCTGGCCGAGGTCATAGCTCCTCCGCCCGATCTGCTGATTAAAATAGGGGATATCCAGATTGGGAAGCCCAATATTCTTATAGCCGATTACCTGCTGGCAGACTATCAGAGGAAGTATTCCCAGACCGGGAAAGGGACCATTATTTCCAAAACGCCGCCTGCCCCGGAGAAGTATTCGGAATATACCGTTTTGGAAAGTCTGGATGACAGCGGACAAATCACCTGGACCGATACCTTGAAAAGCGGCGATACCATCACGGTAATGCCTACTTGTGATGGGCAAACCTATATTATCCTGGCCAAGGTGGTGAGAATATGAGTATTTTCCCTTTTATTGATGAAATCGGAGAGGTGCAGGCTATGCCTGTTTCCTTGCCTGTTCCGAAAGAATACGCTTGGGATTTCCAGCGCGGGGACTTTATCCGGGAAGACGGAAAAATCGCGGCAGTGGAAGGCCGGGAAGCGATTAAGATCTGGATATACAAGGCCCTGCATACCACCCGCTACCGCTGGCCCGTATATTCCTGGAATTATGGCAGCGAGCTGGAAACCCTGATTGGCACCAGCTACTCCCATGCCGCAACTCAGAGCGAGGCCAAACGCTATGTGGGAGAATGTTTGCTGGTTAATCCCTACATCAAGGGCATTAAAGACCTGCATACCAGTTTTCAGGAAGAAAAACTGAACATAACCTTTACCGCTGTAACTGATTATGGGGAGGTAATGATCCATGTATGAGGCGCAAAGCTATGAAACCATATTACAAAGGCTTCTCGATAAGGTGCCTTCCGATATGCAAAAGTCGGAAGGTTCCTTTATTTATGATGCTCTGGCTCCGGCAGCTCTGGAACTGGCCCAGGCATACGTTCAGCTGAATAATGTCCTGAACCTGGGTTTTGCCTCCACCGCCTCCGGTCAGTATCTGGACTACCGGGCCACCGAGCATGGCATCAACCGCAAACCGGCGGTCCAAGCCGGCGGACAGGTGAAAATAAGCGGAGTTGAGAATACGGTCATACCAGCCGGGACGATATTTGCCACCGCCGGCGGGTTAAGGTTTGTAACCGGCAGCGAGGCCTTAATTGGTGCTTCCGGTGAAGTTACGGTAAGCGTCATGGCCGAGGAAGCCGGCCTAAGCGGAAATGTTCCGGCAGGGGCCATAAACCGGATACCGGTTGCCCTGGCGGGAGTGGCGGCTGTTACTAACCCCGCTCCCACTATGGGCGGTACCGATGAGGAGAATGATGCCGATCTGCTTACCAGATTATTGGCCCGGGTCAGGGAACCGGCCACCAGCGGCAACATTTCCCACTATAAGCAATGGGC
>DHCD01000072.1:0-971 GCA_002398105.1 Syntrophomonas sp. UBA4911 | reverse complement strand
CGCTTACCCTGTTCCCGGGCGCGGATATGGGCGCGGTAGAGGATGCTTTTCATAATGCTTTGGCAAGCTATCTGCGCAGAATAGCCTTCCAGCAGTCTTATGTCAGTCATGCCCAGGTGGGCACTTTGATCCTTGGCATCCCCGGCGTGATGGACTATACCGGCCTGACTCTAAACGGCGGCACCAGCAATATCGCTGTCAGTGATATCCAGGTGGCGGTTAAAGGGACGGTGACCCTGCATGAGTAGAAACAGTGCCATGCTAAGCTATGTGCCTGGATTCCTGCGTGACTCCCGGACCTTTTCCGCCCTGTTCTCAACAGCTGGAGATGAGCTGGATGAGCTGATGGCAAGCATACAAGAGGTACTGGACCAGTTTTATGTTGAGACGGCCGGTGAAGCGGGATTGACCCGCTGGGAGGAGATGCTGGGGCTTCCCGACAATACGGCTAAACCTCTTGATCAGCGGCGCAGCCGGATAATTGCTAAATTCAGGGGGATGGGCACGGTAACCCCGGCTTTGATTCAGAAAATAGCTGAAAGCTATGTCTATGGAAAGGTCATGATAGCAGAACACCCGCAGGAGTATAGCTTTACGGTTAAATTTACGGATTCCCGGGGGATACCATCCAACATCAATGATGTCAAAGATGCCGTTGACAAAGCTAAACCCGCTCATCTGTCCGTAATCTACGAATTTATCTTTACCACCTGGCAGGAAGTGAAGGCGATTACCTGGGAACAGGTCAAAGCCGGAAGCTGGGAGCAGCTGCGCAGCCGGGAAATATTTTGAAGGGAGACTGTATAATGCCGAATCAAACCACAAATTACGGGTTAATCAAACCCCTGGACAACGAAACTGCAGACATAGGAGTAATTAACCAAAACATGGACACCATTGACAGCCAGCTCAATGTGATTGAGGGTCAGGCTGGGCAAAACAATAATGAGCTTAGTGCGCATAAGGCGGAT
>DHCD01000025.1:29254-30098 GCA_002398105.1 Syntrophomonas sp. UBA4911 | reverse complement strand
GACTGGTTCCTGGCCAGCGCGCTGTATAAAAATTATTTGCAGGAATTTACCCGACCCCGTGAAATGACGCGCAAAAGCAAAATAAAAATACTCGTTATCGCAACCTTTGCACTCTTGGCGGCATTTGTCTGGGCTGAGGCAATTTATTCCAAGCTCGCCATTATCGCTGTATTGGCTTTCAAATATTACTATGTCATTTTTAAATTAAAGCCTTAAATATGGCCCGGAGCAGAGAGAATTACCCTAAAAAGGGAAAACCGGGCATAAGTATTGAGTTTTTGGTATGATTACGATAAGTGCCGGTTAAAAAGATACTAACCGGCGGCCGAGGCTTTTTCATTTGGGGGAGGCGGATGCATGCGGAAATGGACGGGATGGCTTGGTCCCTTAATTTTTTTTATATTTATCAGCGGTTGTGCTGACCATGCGCCTGGGGACAGCCGGGAAGAACCGGTGACGGTGCGGGTGGCCGAGGCTAAAGAGCAAACCATGCCCGGGCCGTTTTCTTACCAGGCGCTTTTGCAGCCGGCCGAACCACGGGAAATTTCCGCCCAGGTTTCCGGCTTGGTGGAAGACATCCCGGTCAAAGCGGGCCAGACTGTAAACCGGGGGGACCTGCTGTTGAGCATAAACAGCGAGACCTTGGCGCTTGCTTTGAGCAATGCCCAACAGGAGTCGGCGCAGGCCCGGCTGCAGGAAGAGAAGCTCCGGGTCCAACTGCAGGATTCGACCGTCAGGCTGCAGCGACAGCAATTATTGTTCGCTAGCGGCGCACTATCGAAAGAAGCCATGGAAAAAGCTCAACTGGAGCTGCAGCTGCTGGAGCGGGATATGAAGCAGGCGG